>NZ_JBPQTW010000042.1:0-40915 GCF_051386535.1 Streptomyces sp. URMC 127 | reverse complement strand
CCCAAGCACCCTTCCCCCGGCTTCGCCTTCAAGCCCACCCTCACCGGCGAACTGACCACCCTGCGCCCGGTCACCGTGGACGACCTGCCCGCCCTGCTGCCCATCTTCCGGGACCAGGAGACGGCACGGCTGACCGGCAGCCACGGCGCGCCCGACGACGCCGCGCTGCGGACCTGGTACGCCACGCGCGCCGGCCGGGACGACCGGCTGGACCTCGCCGTCGTGGAGAGGGCGACCGGCGAGGTCGTCGGCGAGGCGGTCCTCAACGAGTGGGACCCCGGCAACGAGAGCTGCAGCTTCCGCATCTGCTGCGTACCCGGCGCACCCGGGCGCGGGCTGGGCACCGAGGCGACCCGGCTGATCGTCGGCTACGGCTTCGAGACCCTGGGCCTGCACCGCATCTCGCTGGAGGTGTACGCCTTCAACCCGCGCGCGCGGCGCGTCTACGAGAAGGCCGGTTTCGTGCCGGAGGGCGTGCTGCGGGGCGCGCTGCTGTGGAAGGGCGAACGGGTCGACGCCGAGGTGATGTCGATCCTCGCACCGGAGTGGTTCCGCCACCGCGGACACCCGGAGGGCCGTTCGGCCCCGGAACTCTCGCGGGCCGGCCACCGGCAGGAACAGGAAATGGCGACGTGACGCCCCACTCCCTCGCCTTCTACCTGAGCGTCGTCACCACCGGGACGGTGCTCGGCGCGAAGCCGGCGGACACCCCGGAGCGCGTCGCCGCGCTCCTGGGCCCGGACTTCGCCGAGAACTCCCTCGACGACACCGGCATGTGGCGCGACTACGGCCTCGCGGAGTTCTACTGGACCCGCTCGTCCGCCGCGGGGCCGTGGGAGGGGCACCACTTCTCCCTGCAGGTGCACCGGCTCGCGCACGGCGGGACCGGGAAGCTGGTCGGCGAAGCCGTACGGGACCGGTACGGCCGGTTCGGCCGGAGGCTGCGCTTCGAGAAGCTGCGGCGGCTGCTGGAACGGCGCGGCACGGCGCTGCTGGAGGTCCCGGACCCCTGGAACGGGCCGCACTACCGCCTGTACTGGCAGCCGGAGTCGCAGGTGGCGGTCAGCGTCGTCGGCGAGCGCGAGGAGTACCTGACGCCGCGGAACCTGCAGCCGGGCGACGTCTGCCGCATCAGCGCCCCGATGACCCCGGAAGAGGTGGCACGGCACCGGTCCCACGGACGGGGGTGACGGGCGGCGGCCCGGGGCCGTTCGGCCCCTGGCGCGGCCGCGGGCCGGGCGCCTGTACTGGAGGCGTGAGCGACACCACCGCACCGCCCCGCCGCCGCATCGAGCTGACCCGCACCGAGTCCCTCCGGCTTCTGCGCACCGTCTCCCTGGGCCGCGTCGTCTTCACCCGGCGCGCCCTGCCGGCCATCCGCCCGGTCAACCACGTCGTGGACGGCGGCCACATCGTCATCCGCACCCACGAGGGCGCCGCCCTGGCCGGTCTGGCGGCGACCGCGCACCCGCCCGGCGGGCCCGTCCGCCGCGTCGTCGTCGCGTACGAGGCCGATTCCATCGACCCCGTCACGCACCTCGGCTGGAGCGTCGTCGTCACCGGCTACTGCGCGCCGGTCACCGACCCGCGCGAACTGGCCCGCTACGCCACGCTCCTGACCCCCTGGTGGGACGAGCGGATGGACTACGCGGTACGGATCCGGCCGTCGCTCGTGACGGGCGTCCGGCTCGTCCCCGGGTGCCCGCACCCGCCCGCGGCGGCCTGCTGATACCGGCGCAGGACCAGCCGTGCGACGGCGTCGTGCGGCCCGAGCGGGCGGGAGACGAGCACGTGGTTCACTCCCCTCCGTACGGACCTCCGTACGGACTCGCTGAAGTGCCCCGGGGCGGTCAGGTACGTGGCGACGGACGCGTTCTCCCGCGCGCCGTCGCGCAGCGCCGCCACCGCCTCGGCGGGGCGCGGCCCGCGGCCCGACACGTATGACGGCACAACCCTCACTCCCATCCGCAGGGCGAGCAGCCGTGCCATGCGCTCGGTGTCCGCCCGGGCCGCGGGGTCCGAGGAGCCCGCGGCGGCGAGGACGACGGGCCCCGCCGACCCGGGCTCGCGCCCCGCCTCGGCCAGCCGGTCCGCGAGGGCCTCCGCGAGCAGCGGGTGGGGCCCCAGCGCGGGCGCGGTCCGGCACCGGAGCCGGGGCGCCGCGGACGCCACCGCCGCCGGGACGTCGGCGCGGATGTGGTGCCCGGTCCCGAGCAGCAGCGGTACGAGCACCGCTTCCCCGCGCAGCCCGGCCAGGACCTCCTCCAGGGAGGGCGCCACCAGTCCGAGGTAGCCGACGCGTACGCCGAGCTCCGGACGCAAGCTCCGCACCCGCCCGGCCAGCGCCTCGGTCACGGCGATCCCGGCGGGGCTGCGGGTGCCGTGCGCGACCAGGACCAGGAAGGGACGCCGCCCCGCCGCCGGGATCACCGCCACCGTCTACACCCCCGCCGCGCGGCCGCTGCCGGGCCGCAGGTAGACCGCCCACGTCAGGACGGCGCACACGGCGTACGCGGCGAGGAAGGCCAGGTAGGCCGCGTTGCCGTTGTGCGAGCCGAGGAAGGACTGGCGGAAGGCCAGGTTGACCAGGACGCCGCCGAAGGCGCCCACCGCGCCCGCGACGCCGATCAGGGCCGAGGCGCGGCGCCGGGAGGCCTCCTCGGCGGCGGCCGGGTCCGCGCCGTGCACCTCCACCGCGGTCCGCGCCTGGGCCCGGAAGATCGCCGGGATCATCTTGTACGTCGAGCCGTTGCCGATGCCGCTGAAGACGAACAGGGCCACGAACCCGGTGAGGAACAGCGGCAGCGAGCCCTGCCGGGACGCGGCCAGGACGGTCACCGCGCCCGCCGCCATGGCCCCGTAGTTCACCAGCGTCACCCGGGCCCCGCCCCAGCGGTCGGCCAGCATCCCGCCGACGGGGCGGACGAGCGAGCCGAGCAGCGGGCCGAGGAAGGTGAGGCCCGCGGCCTTGACCGGGGTGCCGAAGTCGCCCTGGAACTGCACCTGCAGCACCTGCCCGAAGGCGAAGCCGAAGCCGATGAAGGAGCCGAAGGTGCCGATGTAGAGCACCGACATCACCCAGGTGTGCGGCTCGCGGCAGATCTCGCGCAGGGCGCCCGCCCCGTCGCCCCGCACGGACGTCAGGTTGTCCATGCGCAGGGCGGCGGCGAGGGCCGCCAGCGCGATCAGCGGGATGTAGAGCAGCGGCAGCAGGCGCGGCGCGCCGCTGCCGGCGGTGGCCAGGACGAGCAGGCCGAGGAGCTGGACGGCGGGGACGCCGAGGTTGCCGCCGCCGGCGTTGATGCCGAGGGCCCGGCCCTTGAGGCGCTGGGGGTAGAAGGCGTTGATGTTGGCCATGGAGGAGGCGAAGTTGCCGCCGCCGACGCCGGCGACGCACGCGACGGCGAGCAGGGTCCCGTAGGAGACGCCGGGTTCGAGGACGACACCGGCCAGGACGGTCGGGACGAGCAGCAGGAGGGCGCTGATCACCGTCCAGTTCCGGCCGCCGAACGCCGTGACGGCGACGGTGTACGGCAGGCGCAGCACCGCGCCGAGGGCCGTCGGCAGTGCGGTGAGCAGGAACTTCCCGGCCGGGTCGATGCCGTACTCGGGGCCGAGGAAGAGGACGAGGACGGACCACAGGCTCCAGACGGAGAAGCCGATGTGCTCGGAGAGGACGGAGTAGACGAGGTTGCGGCGGGCGATGCGGGAGCCGGTCTCCTTCCAGAACACGGGGTCCTCGGGCCGCCAGTCGTCGATGTCGCGGCCGCGGGCCGGGGGCGACGGCGGAGCGGGGCCCTCAGCGGCCGCCGGGGCCACCGGGCCCGCCGCGGCCGCCGGGGCCGCCGCGCGCGCGGCCTCAGGAGCCCCGGGAGCCGCCGGAGCCGCCGACATCCCCGAAGCCACCGTGGCCGCCGCGGCCGCCGGTACGCCAGCCCCCGCCGCCACCGCGGACGCCGCGGACGCCGCCACCGCGGACGCCACGGCCCCCACTCCCTCGCCCCGTCGCACCGGCCACACCCGTACCGCCGCCTCGCTGCCGTCCGGCGCCACGGGCTCGTCCAGGCAGGCGCCCGTCCGCAGGCAGAACGCCTGCTTGTACATGGGCGAGGCCACCACGGGCGCGCCGTCGCGGCTGCCGAGGATGCCGCGCGAGAGGACGTACGCCCCGCTGAACGGGTCGCGGTTGCCGACGGCGTACACCTCGCCGGCGCGGTCGCGGAAGACGGCCACCTGCTCGTCGCCGACGAGCACCGCGACCCCGCGCCCGGGGACGAGCCCGTCCCAGTCGCAGACGGGCTGCCAGCCCGTTCCGTCGTGGATCTCCACGGTCATCCTGCACGCACCTCCAGCTGAGCGCCGGCGATCAGCGGCGCGGTGAGCGGCTGCCCGTCCTCGTGCGGCAGGGCAGGGCGGATCTGGTCCCGTTCGGGGACGAAGCGGACGGTCGGGTCGGGGGTGCCGGGCGCGTTCGCGAAGGAGACGAAGCGGCGCAGCCGGACGGGGTCGGCGAGGGTGGCGGCCCACTCGTCCTCGTAGGTCGCGATGTGGCGGGCCATGAGCGCGTCGAGGTCGGCGCAGATGCCGAGGGAGTCGTCCATGACGACGGCGCGCAGGTGGTCGAGGCCGCCGTCGAGCCGTTCGAGCCAGGGGGCGGTGCGCTCCAGGCGGTCGGCGGTGCGGATGTAGAACATCAGGAAGCGGTCGATGGTGCGGATGAGCGTGGGGCGGTCGAGGTCGGAGGCGAGCAGGTCGGCGTGGCGCGGGGTCATGCCGCCGTTGCCGCCGACGTAGAGGTTCCAGCCGGCGGAGGTGGCGATGACGCCGAAGTCCTTGCTCTGCGCCTCGGCGCACTCGCGGGCGCAGCCGGAGACGGCCGACTTGAGCTTGTGGGGAGCGCGCAGGCCGCGGTAGCGCAGCTCCAGTTCGACGGCCAGGGCGACGGAGTCCTGGACGCCGTAGCGGCACCAGGTCTCCCCCACGCACGACTTCACGGTGCGCAGGGCCTTTCCGTAGGCGTGGCCGGACTCGAAGCCGGCGTCGACGAGCCGCCGCCAGATGTGCGGGAGCGCGTCGACGGTGGCGCCGAAGAGGTCGATGCGCTGCCCGCCGGTGATCTTGGTGTAGAGGCCGTAGTCGCGGGCGATCTCGCCGATGGTGATGAGGCCGTCGGGGGTGATCTCGCCGCCGGGGACGCGCGGGACGACGGAGTAGGAGCCGTTGCGCTGGAGGTTGGCGAGGAAGTGGTCGTTGGTGTCCTGGAGGGCGGCCTGTTCGCCGTCGAGGATGTGGCCGTTGCCGAGGCTCGCGAGGATGGAGCCGACGACGGGCTTGCAGACGTCGCAGCCCTCCGCGCCCCGGCCCGTGCCGTGTTCGTCGACGAGGCGGGCGAAGCTGTCGATGCCCTTGACGCGGATGATCTCGTAGAGCTCGGCGCGGGTGTGCTCGAAGTGCTCGCACAGGCCGCGGGCGGTCTCGACGCCGGCGGCGGCGAGCTCCTCGGTGACGAGCGTGCCGAGCAGCTTCACGCAGCTGCCGCAGCCCGAGCCGGCCCGGGTGCACTGCTTGACCTCGGGGACGGTCGTGCAGCCCTTGTCGCTGACCGCCGCCCTGACCTGCCCCTTGGTGACGTGGTGGCACGAGCACACGACCGCCTCGTCGGGCAGGGCCACCGGCCCGGCGGGCGCCCCGGCGGAGGCGGGCAGCACCAGCTGCTCGGGCGGGGCGGGCAGCGGCGTGCCGCTGAGCGCGAGGGGCCGCAGGATCCCGTACGCCTCGGTGTCGCCGACGAGGACGCCGCCGAGCAGGGCGCCGTCCGCGCCGATCACCAGCTTCTTGTAGACGCCGTCGCGGCTGTTGGAGTACGTGACGTCGAGGGCGCCTTCGGCGGCGCCGTGCGCGTCGCCGAAGCTCGCGACGTCCACGCCGAGGAGCTTGAGCTTGGTGGAGGTGTCGGCGCCGGTGAAGGAGCCGCCGCCCGCCGAGAGGGCCCGCGCTGCGGTCTCGGCCATGGCGTAGCCGGGCGCGACCAGCCCGTAGACGCGGCCGTCGGCGGCGAGCGCGCACTCGCCGATGGCGAGGACGGCGGGGTCGGCCGTACGGCACTGCTCGTCGACGACGATGCCGCCGCGCTCGCCGACGGGGAGGCCACAGGCGCGGGCCAGTTCGTCGCGCGGGCGCACCCCGGCCGCGAAGATCACCAGGTCGGCGGCGATCCGCCCGCCGCCGGAGAGGGCGAGGGCCCGCGCGGCGCCGTCCTCGCCGGTCTCGACGCTCTGCGCCCCGGCCCCGGTGTGGACGGTGACGCCCAGCTCCTCGATCCTGCGGCGCAGGACCGCGCCGCCGCCGTCGTCCACCTGAAGGGCCATCAGGCGGGGCGCGAACTCGACGACGTGCGTCTCGACGCCCATGGCCTTCAGCGCGCCCGCGGCCTCCAGGCCGAGCAGCCCGCCGCCGATGACCGCGCCCGCGCCGGCCGTGGCGGCGGCGTCGCGGATGGCCTCCAGGTCCTCGATGGTGCGGTAGACGTGGCAGCCGGGGGCGTCGTGGCCGGGGACGGGCGGCACGAAGGGGTACGAGCCGGTGGCCAGGACCAGCACGTCGTAGGGCAGTTCGCGGCCCGAGGCGGTGGTGACGGTGCGGGCCTCGCGGTCGACGGCCGTGGCGCGGTCGCCGAGGTGCAGCTCGATGCCGTACTTCTCCAGGAAGCCGTCCGGGCAGAGGGAGAGCTCCTCGGCGGAGGTGCCGGAGAACCAGGAGGTGAGGTGGACGCGGTCGTAGGCGGGGCGGGGCTCCTCGGCGAGGACGGTGACCTGCCACGCCGCGCCGGGCCCGGCCGGGTCCTGCTCGAAGAGCGCTTCCAGGAAGCGTTGTCCGACCATGCCGTGGCCGACGAGAACCAGGCGTCGTGCAGCCGTCATCAGGAGGCTCCTTGCGAGGTCAGCAGGTGGAAGGGGTCGGCGGGCACGGGTTCGTCCCGTTCGTAGGCGCGGGCGAGGGCGCCGACCGTCGCCAGGTCGCCGAGGAGGATGGCCCCGGCGATCCGGTCGCCGCGCAGGACGAGCTTCTTGTACGCGCCGCGGGTGGCATCCGCGATGCGGAGCACGTCGACGCGCTGCGCACCGGCGTCCTCCTCGTCGGCGGCCGGGTCGCCGAACGCCGCGTACTCCAGGGGCCCGGCCGACAGCCGGGCGTACGGGCGCGAGCCCGCGTAGACGGCGTCCGGCGCGGCGCCGGACAGGCGCGCGGCCAGCACGTCCGCCTGCTCCCAGGCGGCGCCGGCCGTGCCGTGCGTACGGCCCCGGTGCTCGGCGCAGTCGCCGATCGCGTACACGCCGGGGGCGCAGGAGAGGCAGTCGTCGACCAGGACGCCGGTGCGGACGGGGAGGCCGGCGGCGCGGGCGAGGGCGGTGCGGGGGCGCACGCCGCAGGCGGCGACGACGAGGCCGGCGTCGAGCGTCCGCCCGTCGGAGAGGGCGACGCGGCCGTCCGCGTCGACCGCCCGGACGGTGCTCCCCGTGCGCGTCTCCACGCCCAGGGCGGCCAGGCCCCGGCGCAGGAGCTCGCCCGCGGCGCCGTCCAGGGCGCGTTCGACGAGGTGGGGGGCCTGGTGGACGATCGTCACCCGCAGTCCGCGGGACGCCAGCGCACGGGCCACGCTCACGCCGAGGACGCCGCCGCCGATCACCACGGCCCGGTGGGCGCGGGCCGCGGCGGCCGCCAGCCCCTCGCAGTCGTGGGCGGTCCGCACCACGTGCACCACGCCCGGCCGGAGCGCACCGGCGACCGGCTCCCGGACGGGGGCCCGGCCCGCCGCGGCACCTTCCGGAACCACCGGCCCCGCGCCCGTGGCCAGGACCAGCTCGTCGTACGGGACCTGCGTGCCGTCCGCGAGGTGCAGCGTGTGCGCGACGACGTCGAGCGCCGTCACCTCGCAGCCGGTCCGCAGCTGTGCCTCCCCGGCCGGGAGCGTGAGGTCGTCCGCGGTGTAGCGGCCGGTGAGGACGTCGGCGAGGAGCACCCGGTTGTACGGGGCGCGCGGCTCGGCACCGTACAGCGTCACCTCGGCGTCCCCGCCGAGGGCCTGGAAGCGCTCGGCGAAGCGGGCCGCGGCCATCCCGGCGCCGACGACGGCGATGCGGCGGGTCATGCCGCCACCTCCGTGGCGGGAGCGGGGTCTGCACCCGGACCGGGGTCTGCACCGGGACCGGCCCCCGTGGCGGGAGCCGACCCCGCCTTCTCCACCCGCACCGCGCACACCTTGAACTCCGGCATGCGCGAGACCGGGTCGAGGGCCGGGTTGGTGAGGGTGTTGGCGCGCCCGTCGCCGCCCCAGTGGAAGGGCATGAAGACGGTGTCCGGGCGGATGGTGTCGGTGACGCGGGCGGGGGCGACGGCCCGCCCGCGCCGGCTGGTGACCGCCAGCGGCTCGCCCTCCGCGACGCCGAGGCGGCGGGCGAGGACGGGGTGCAGCTCCACGAACGGGCCGGGCGCGGAGCGGTTGAGCTCCTCGACGCGCCGCGTCTGGGCGCCGCTCTGGTACTGGCCGACGACGCGGCCCGTCGTCAGGTAGAGCGGGTACTCGCCGTCGGGGCCGTCGGGCTCCTCCGCGGCGGGCCGGTGCGTCACGGCGGCGAACCGGGCCCGCCCGTCGGGGGTGGCGAAGCGGTCCAGGAAGAGGCGGGGCGTGCCGGGGTGGCCGGGCTCCGGGCAGGGCCAGAAGACGCCGTCCTCGGCGCGGATGCGGTCGTAGCTGATGCCCGCGTAGTCCGCCTGGCCGCCGGCCGAGGCGCGCCGCAGCTCCTCGAAGACCTCCTCGGGGTCCTCGGGGAACCCCTCGGGCACGCCGAGGCGGGCGGCGAGCCCGTGCAGGACGGAGAGGTCGCTGCGCACGCCCGGCGGGGCGTCGACGGCCTTGCGGCGCAGGATGACGCGGCCTTCGAGGTTCGTGGTGGTGCCGGTCTCCTCCGCCCACTGCGTGACCGGCAGGACCACGTCGGCGAGGGAGGCCGTCTCGGAGAGGACGACGTCGCCGACGGCGAGGAAGTCCAGCGCCCGGATCCGTTGGGTGACGTGGGCGGCGCGGGGCGCGGAGACGGCCGGGTTGGAGCCCATGAGCAGGAGCGCGCGGACGCCGCCGGGGGTGCCGAGCGAGTCGAGCAGTTCGTAGGCGCTGCGGCCGGGGCCGGGCAGGCCGTGGGGGTCGACACCCCAGACGGCGGCGACGTGGCGGCGGGCCGCGGGGTCGGTGATCGAGCGGTAGCCGGGCAGCTGGTCGGCCTTCTGGCCGTGCTCGCGGCCGCCCTGGCCGTTGCCCTGGCCGGTCAGGCAGCCGTAGCCGGAACCGGGACGGCCCGCCTTGCCGGCCGCCAGGCACAGGTTGATCCACGCGCTGACGGTGTCCGTGCCCTTGCTCTGCTGCTCGGGCCCGCGCGCGGTCAGCACCATGCCGCGCGGCGCCTCCCCGAACATCGCGGCCGCCTCGGCCAGTTGCGCCACCGGCACGCCCGTCAGCCGCTCCACGCGCTGCGGCCAGTGCGCCATCGCGGCGGCGCGGGCCTGCGCGAAGCCCGTCGTGCGGCGGGCGATGAACTCCCGGTCGGCCCGGCCGTCGGCGATCAGCAGGTGCAGCAGCCCGAGCGCGAGGGCGAGGTCGCTGCCGGGCAGGGGCTGCAGGTGCAGGTCGGCCTGCTCGGCGGTGCGCGTGCGCCGCGGGTCGACGACGATCAGCCGGCCGCCGTTCTCGCGCAGTTCGCGGAAGTAGCGCAGCGCCGGGGGCATCGTCTCGGCCGGGTTGGCGCCGACCAGGATCACGCAGTCCGTACGGGCGATGTCCTCCAGCGGGAACGGCAGCCCGCGGTCGATGCCGAACGCGCGGCGGTGCGCGGCCGCGGCGGAGGACATGCAGAAGCGGCCGTTGTAGTCGATGTGCGGCGTGCGCAGCACGACGCGCGCGAACTTGCCGAGCAGGTAGGCCTTCTCGTTGGTGAGCCCGCCGCCGCCGAAGACGCCGACGGCGTCGTCGCCGTGGCGGCGCCGCGCCGCCGTCAGGCCCGCGGCCGCGCGGTCGAGGGCCTCCTCCCAGGAGGCGGGGCGCAGGGGCGCGTCACGGGCGTCGCGGACGAGGGGTCCGGTGAGCCGCACCCCGGGGCGCAGCACGGCGGCGGCCGTGCGCCCCTTGCCGCACAGGGCGCCCCTGTTGACGGGGAAGGCGGGGCGCTCCAGGACCTCGGCGGGCTCGGACCCGGCGCCGGGACGGAGCCGCATGCCGCACTGCAGGGCGCAGTACGGGCAGTGGGTGTCGGTGGCGGTGCCGGAGCCGGAGGTCGTCATGGCACCGAGGTTCACTCCGTGTCGTTACGGGGTGAGGTCGGCGATGTTGCCCGCGCGGTACAAGCTGTTCACACGGCCGGGCGGGCGGTGCAGGCCCGACGACATCTGCCGTAACGTGCCGGAAGCTTTCCCTAACGCTTGTGTGACGGGGGCGCAACCGGCCCGAAACCCCGCCGACGGACCATGCGCGCATGGGAACGACCAGCGCTGACACAGGACCGCTCACCGGCTTCGTCGTCGGGGTGACCGCGGACCGGCGGCGCGACGAGCTCACGGCACTGCTCCGGCGCAGGGGCGCCCGGGTGACCGAGGCGCCCACGATGCGGATCCTCCCGCTCGACGACGACGTGGCGCTGCGGCGCGCCACCGAGCGCTGCCTCGCCGCCCCGCTGGACTACGTCGTCGCCACCACGGGCGTGGGCTGGCGGGGCTGGATGAGCGCCGCCGAGGGCTGGGGGCACGGCGCGGAGCTCGCCGCGGCCTGCCGGGGCGCGCAGGTGCTCAGCCGCGGGCCCAAGGCGACGGGCGCGGTGCGCGCCAGCGGCCTGGCGGAGGCGTACTCGCCCGGCTCGGAAGCCACCGGCGCGCTCCTGACCTGGCTCCTCGCCCGCGACCTCACCGGCCGCCGGATCGCCGTCCAGGAGCACGGCGCGCCCCTGGACGGCTTCTCCGACGCGCTGCGCGAGCGCGGCGCGGAGGTCATCGACGTGCCGGTCTACCGGTGGACGCCGCCGGCGGACACCGACGCCGTACGGCGCCTGGTCGAGCAGACCGTACGGCGCGAGGTCCACGCCCTCACCTTCACCAGCGCCCCGGCCATCGTCTTCTTCCTGGAGGCCGCGCACGCGGCCGGCCTGTACCCCGAACTCCTCGCGGCGCTGCGCGGCGACGTCCTGCCCGTCTGCGTCGGCCCGCTGTGCGCACGCCCCCTGGAGGACGCCGGCGTCTCGTCGGTGTGGCCGGAGCGCGGCCGCCTCGGCGCCCTCGTCCGCACCCTCACGGACACCCTCCCGGCCCGCGACCGCCGCGTGCTGCGCTCGGGGCCCCGCCCTCTCGTCCTCCAGGGCAGCGCCCTCCTCGCCGGCGAGGAAGCCGTCTGGCTGCCCCCGGTCCCGGCCGCGGTCCTGCGCGCCCTGGCCGCCCGCCCGGGCTGGGTCCTGAGCCGGACCGACCTGCTCCAGCGGGTGTGGGCCGGCGCCCGCGCGGACGAGCACGCCGTGGAAGCGGCGGTGGGCCGGCTGCGCGGCGCGCTGGGCGCGTACGCGGGACTGGTCCGGACGGTGCCGAAGCGGGGGTACCGGCTGGTGGTGGACGACTGATCCCGGATCAGCCGCCCGGCCCCGCTCCGGCGGTCGTACCGGCGGTCCGGGGTCTCAGCCCGCGTCCTGCGGCTGCAGGACGAGCGTCAGCAGCCCGGGGAACCGCTCCTCGAACTCGGCCCGGCGCAGCCGGTTGATCCGCTTGGCGCCCGCGTCGCGCTGCTCGATGAGCCCGGCGGAGCGCAGCACCGCGAAGTGATGACTCAGCGCGGCCTTGCGAACCGGCACGTCGAAGCTGCCGCAGGTGCGCTCCCAGTCCTCGCTTGCGGCCAACTCCCGTACGAGCGCGAGCCGTACGGGATCGGCGAGCGCCGCCAGCGCGGTCTCCAGCGGCACGTCCCGGGGATGGACGTGCTCCGGTGGCGTGCGGTGCGGCGCCGGAGCCGCGACGTTTCCCTTGGTCATAACGGCCTTCCTGACGAGCGATTGCAAAGTGTTCGACGATCTGCGTACAGTCTACGTGTTCGCCTCGCATCGAACAGTCTATTCGCGTCGTGCGCCCCTCACCCTCCCCGCACCCTTCCGACCGACCCTTAGGAATAGGCATGTCCCAGAGTGAACCCAGTACTGCGAAAAGGAAGCTGTCGCTGCTCGCGGCCTGCCTCGGGTTCGTCGTCGTCATCCTCGATGTCAGCGTGGTCAACGTCGCCACCGACGCGCTGAGCAAGGACTTCGGCGGCAGCCTCTCCGGGCTGGAGTGGGTGATCAACGGCTACACCCTCACCTTCGCCGCGTTCCTGCTGTCCACCGGATCGCTGGGGGACCGCTTCGACCCGAAGCGGATCTACCAGGTGGGATTCGCGCTCTTCGCCGTCGCGTCGTTCGCCTGCGGCGCCTCCACCACGCTCGTCGCGCTGATCGTCTCCCGCGTGGTCCAGGGCCTGGGCGCGGCGATGATCGTCCCGTCCTCGCTGTCGATCGTGAACAAGTCGTTCCCCGATGCCGGCGAGCGCGCCAAGGCCGTCAGCCTGTGGGCCGCGGCGGGCGGTCTCGCCCTCGCCCTCGGCCCGGTCGTCGGCGGCGTCCTCATCGACCAGCTCGGCTGGCGCTCGATCTTCTTCGTGAACGTCCCGATCGCCGTCGTCGGCATCTGGCTCACCCAGGCCAACGCCCCGGCCGGCGTCCGCCCCGCCGATGCCCCGCGCCGCTCCTTCGACCTGCTCGGCCAGGTGCTCGCCGTGGTCGCGCTCGGCACCTTCACCGCCGCCATCATCGAGGCCAACGGCCGCGGCTGGGGCTCGGCGTTCGTCATCGGCAGCCTCGTCGTCTTCGCCGTCGCGACGATCGCCTTCATCGCCGCCGAGAAGCGCAGCAGCGACCCGATGCTGCCGCTGCACCTCTTCGGCCGCAAGGCGTTCACCTCGACCTCGCTGATCGGCGTCCTCGTCAACTTCGCCTTCTACGGTCTGATCTTCGTCTTCAGCCTGTTCTTCCAGTCCGTCTGGGGCTACTCGCCGATCGTCGCCGGCCTCGCGTTCCTCCCGATGACCGCCGCGATCATGACCGCCAACCTGTCCTGCGGCCCGCTCGCCAAGCGCTACGGCGCCCGCGCCGTGCTCATCACCGGCAGTTCCCTCGCCGCCCTGGGCTACCTCGGCACCCTCCCGGCCGTGCACTCCGGCTCGTACTTCGCCATCATCGGCCAGTTCCTGGTGGCGGGCTTCGGCATCGGCCTGGTCGTCCCGGCCATGACGAACGCCATGCTCGGCGCGGTCGACTCCGGCAACGTCGGCATCGCCTCCGGCGTCCTCAACGCCTCGCGCCAGCTGGGCGGCCTCATCGGAGTCGCGATCATGGGCCTGATCGTGGGCGACGCGAAGTCGGACACCTTCACCTCCGGACTGCAGACGGCCCTGGGATGGGCCGTGGCCGCACTGGTGGCGTGCGCGCTGCTGAGCGCCTTCGGCATCCACCGCGCCGCGAAGGCCACGGCCGCCGCCCCCGCCGCTGCCCCGGCGGGCGCTAAGGCCGCCGTCCCGGTGAAGTAGCCCCCCGGCCACGCCCTGCCCCGCCTCCCGGACGGGCCGGATCGCGGAAAGCCCGCAGCCCGCACAGCTGCGTCCCGCGCATTCCGGCCCGTCCGGCGGCGACCCGCCTCACGCCGCGTCCGTCAGCCCCGGCATCTTCCCCGTCGTCGCGCTCAGGTCGATGACGGCGAACGCCGCCCCCTGGGGGTCGGTCAGGGCCGCGAAGCGGCCGAAGGGGCTGTCCATCGGGCCGAACTCGAGCGCGCCGCCGCGCTCCACCGCCTTGGCGACCGCCGCGTCGCAGTCGCCGACCGCGAAGAAGACCTGGATGTGCGGCGGGACCTCCGGAGGGAACTCCTCGCCCATCACCATGCGGCCGAGCACCGCGTCGCCGCCGAGCGTGAAGAGCTTGAAGTCGATCTCCTCCTCGTCGGTGTCCGCGTCGCCCTCGATGCGCTGGACGCCGTACGGGAAGACGGCCGGGAAGAAGGCGTCGGCCGCGCCCGGCTCGCGGGTGAAGATCTCGGCCCAGCAGTACGCGCCGGCCTCGCCGCGCTTGCCGAAGCCCTCGTGGGTGCCGGCCTGCCAGACGCCGAAGGCGACGCCCGAGGGGTCACGGGCCAGGACCATCGTGCCGAAGTCGCCGACGGTCATCGGGTCCATCAGCACCTCCCCGCCGCTCGCCCGGATCTTCACCGCGGTGGCGGCCGCGTCGGGCGAGGCGAGGTAGAGGCACCAGGCGGACTGACCCTCCTGGCCCGGCATGGGCGGCACCACGGCGGCGACGGGCTTCCCGTCCGCGTACGCCTCCGTGTAGTCGCCGAACTCCGACGCGCTCTCGCCGAAGGTCCATCCCAGGACGTGACCGTAGAAGTCCTTGGCCGCCTCGACGTCCGTGAACATCGCGTCGGCCCAGCACGGCATGCCCTCTGCTTGCGCGGCCATGGCTCCGGCTCCTTCCGGGCGGTGCGGGCCCTCCCGGGCGGTGAGGCCCTCACGCTCCTTGAGTCCCCGTAGCCACGCTAGTCACCCGCGACCGCCCCCGCACGGGGAGCGCGCAGGGCCACCAGCCCCACGACGGCCGCCGCGGCCACCGCCAGCAGCCCGCACGCCAGGATCCCCGCGCGCGCCCCGTAGTGCTGGACCGCCCAGCCCACCAGCGGCCCGCCGACCGGCGTCCCGCCCGTGTAGACGAGCATGTACAGGCCCATCACGCGGCCCCGCATCGACGGATCGGTGTTCAGCTGCACCAGCGCGTTGGCCGTCGTCGCAAACGTCACGCTCAGCAGCCCCACCAGCACCATGAGCACGCCGAACCACCAGACACCCGGTGCCGCCGCCGTCAGCATCTCCAGCACGCCGAAGGCCGCCGCCGTGCCCACCATCACCACCGCGCTGCCGCTCCGCCGCCGCGCCGACAGCAGCGCCCCCGCCAGGGCCCCCACCCCGACCGCCGTCGTCAGGAAGCCGAACTCCTTCGCGCCGCCGTCGAAGACGGTGTACGCGAAGCCCGACAGGATGGTGGGGAAGTTGAAGCCGAAGGTGCAGACGAACCCGACGAGGACGATCGGCAAGATGAGCTTCGGATGTTCCCGCACGTGCCGCAGACCCGCCCTGACCTGGCCCTTCTGCCGCGGCGCGGGCGTCGTCGGGCGCAGCTCGCAGGTGCGTACGGCCAGGAGGGAGGCGATCACCGCGAGGTAGGAGACGGCGTTGAGCGCGAACGCCCAGCCGCTGCCGATCACGACGATCAGCGGGCCCGCGACGGCCGGGCCCAGCAGGCGGGCGCTCTGGAAGTTGACGGCACCCAGGCTGACCGCGTTGGCGACGCGCTCGGGGCCGACCATCTCCGGCACGAACGTCTGGATCGCCGGGTTGGCGAACACGTTCATGAGGCCGAGAAGGAACGCGAAGACGTACACGTGGGCCACGGTGACGGCGCCGGTCAGCGTGAGGACGGACAGGGCGGCCGCGAACAGGCCCATCGCGCCCTGCGTGGCGAGCAGGATCCGGCGCTTGGAATACCGGTCGGCCGCGACGCCGCCGAACAGGCCGAACAGCAGCACCGGCAGGAACTGCAGCGCCGTGGTGACGCCCACCGCGAACGTGCTGCCGGTGAGGTGGAAGACCAGCCAGTCCTGGGCGACGAACTGCATCCACGTGCCGGAGTTCGAGACGAACTGGCCGAAGAAGAAGTAGCGGTAGTTGCGCACGGCGAGCGACGCGAACATGCGGCTGCCCGGCTTCGCGGGCGCGGGGACGGGGGCGGGGCCCGCCGCGGCGGGACCCCTCGGGGACGGAGCGGTCATCGGTACCAAACCCTTGACGGTGGTGCGGTGGGTGTCTTTCCGGCGTACGGCGTACGCGCGCGGCTCACTCCTCGCGGCGCGCCAGCACCAGGAGGTAGGCGAGCCCCGGCAGCTCCCTGCGCACGGTGCGGACGGCGGTCACGGCGAACCCGGCGCCGGCCAGCAGTTCCCTCGCCTCCCGCTCGGTGAACCAGCGCGACAGGCGGCCGTCCTCGGCGCGGTTGAGGACGCCCTCGGCGAGCTCCTCGGCCGTGGTGAACAGGCTGACGGCCAGCAGCCCGCCGGGGCGCAGCCGCCGCCGCACGTTCGCGAGGTACGGCGCGTAGCCGGCGGGGTCCTGGTGGTGGAGGACGCCGTTGTCGACGGCCGCGTCGAAGGTGCGGCCGCCGGTCATGTCCGCGAAGTTGCCGGTCTCGAAGGACACCGCGGCGCCGTGGCGGCGGGCTATGCCGTCCCAGTCGGGGAGCCGCACGAGGTCGACCGCGGTGACGCGGTGGCCCGCGGCCAGCAGGAGCTCGGTGTCGCGGCCGCGGCCCGCGCCGATGTCGATGACGGTGCTGCCGGCCGCCAGCTCCGTGCAGAGCAGGGGCACCAGCTCGCGCATGGCGGGTTCCTCGCTCCAGGAGTCGGCGCCGTCCTCGTAGCGCCGGACGAAGGCCTCGCGGAGGACTTCGCGGTACGGGCCGGCGGCGCCGGCCGCGCCGTTGTGCTGGTTCGTCGTGGTCACAGGCCGCTTCTCTTCACTCTTCGTCACAGGCCGCTTCTCTCCCTCTTCGTCACAGGCCGCTTCTCTTCCTCTTCGTTTCCGTGCCGCCGGCCCGGGTCAGGACCGGCCGGCCCTTCGGCTGGATCTCGCTCGGAGGGGCGCCCACCCGGCTCCCGGCCGGCACGTCCGTCGTCACCAGGGCGTGCGCGCCGATGAGGCTGTCGTCGCCGATGCGGACCGGGCCGAGGACGGAGGCGCCCGCCCCCACCACGACCCGGTCGCCGAGGGTGGGGTGCCGCCGCTCGCCGGGCAGCCTGCGGCGGTCCCGCCACCAGCCGACGGCGCCGAGGGTGACCTGGTGGTAGAGGGTGACGTCGTCGCCGATCACGGCGTCCTCGCCGATGACGACGGCCGCGGCGTGGTCGATGAACAGCCGCCGCCCCACGCGGGCGCCCGGGTGGATGTCGACGCCGCCGGACAGGAAGCGGCCGGCGAGCGACAGCACGCGGGCCGTGACCCGGTGGCCCCGCGCGTGCAGCCTGCTCGCGGGCCGGTGCAGCCACAGGGCGGGCAGGAAGGGCGCCAGGAGCGCCTCGGCCCGGGTGCGGACGGCGGGGTCGCGGTCGGCCACCACGTTCAGGTCCTCGCGCAGGCGGTGCACGAGGCCCGCGCGGGGCGGGCGGCCCGTACGGAAGGCGATGCTCAAGCCGCCACCTCCGCCCGGTCCTCCAGGGACCCGGCCCGCGCGGGGCGCATGGCGCGCGTGAACACCGCGAGCTGGCCGGCCAGTTCCGCGCACCGGGCGTGCACGGGACCCGTTTCGTCCAGCGTCCGCTGCCCGACCCCGCTCGTGAGATTCCCCGAGAAGTCCGCGGACACCGTGCTGACCTGCATCGGCACCGCCCACCCGCCGAGCGCCTTCACCACCTGCCGCAGTTGCTCGCAGGCTCCGGCCGACCCGCGCGGGCCGCCGGCGTGCGACACCAGGGCCACGGCCTTGCCCGCGAAGGCGTCGCTCGGCAGCAGGTCGACGGCGCTCTTGAGCAGCCCCGAGTACCCCGAGTGGTAGACGGGCGTGCCCAGGACGAGCGCGTCGCTCGCCCGTACCGCGGCGATGAACTCCCGTGCCCGCGCGTCGGGGTGGGGTTCGGTACTCCAGTAGTGGTCGGGGTGGCCGGGCGGCAGGCCGAGCTCGGCGAGGTCCGCCAGGAGGGTCTCGGAGCCGTGCCGCTCCAGCAGGCCGGCGACGTGGGCGACCAGCGCCCGCGTGCGGGACCCGCGGCTCGGGCTCCCGGCGACGCACAGCGTACGGAAACGCGTCACGAGGCACCCTCCACGCCGTCCGCACTGCCCGGGCCGCCCTCGACCGTCACCCGCACGAGGCCGTGCGCCTCCTCGGCCGCCTTCCGCGCCTCGGCCGCCGTGCCGGCCGTCGTGATGAGGAAGCCGAGCCGGTCGAAGTTGTCACGGGCCGGGCGCACCGCCTGCCCGGGGCGCGCCTGCAGCATCACCTCGGCCGTCCCGGGGGCGCCGCGCGCCGCCTCCGCGTCGATGCCGGCGAGCACGCCGGGCGCCGGGGCGGTGATCGCCCGGATGCAGCCTGCGCCGCGCGCCGGGGAGGGCGACGGACTGCCGCCCAGGGCGAGTTCGATGACGTCGTGGTAGATGTTCCGGCCCAGCACGTAGTTGATCATCGTGGGGACGTAGCCGCCGATGAGCCGGCCGTTGATCTCGATGATCTGCGGGCCGTCCGGCCCGAGGACCACCTCGGTGTGGGTGTGCGCGCGCCGGATGCCGGCGGCGGCGAGCGCGTCGGCGACCACGCGCACGACGGCCTCGTGCACGTCGTCGTCCAGCTCGGCGGGGAAGCAGCCGCCCAGCTCGACGGGGTGCGGCGCGGGGGCGAGCATGCGGTCCACGCAGCCGTACGGGGTGCTCGTGCCGTCGACGGTCACCATCTCGCAGCTGACGACCGGGCCCGGCACGTACGTCTCCAGCAGGACCACGCCGCTGCCGGAGACCCCGCGCCCGTACGCGCGCTCGCCGCAGACGGCCGCCGCCAGCCGGGCCGTCTCCGCGGCGTCGTGCGCGACGCCGACGTGGAGGGAGCCGAAGCCGTCGGCCGGCTTGACCACGACGGGGTAGCCGAGCTCCCCGGCCGCGGCCACGGCCTCCTCGGGGCTCACGGCCCGCCGGAACGCGGGCTGCGGGACGCCCGCGGCCGCCAGGAGCTCGCGCACGGCGTGCTTGTCGCGCAGCCGCCGCATCACCGCCGCCCTCTCGAAGGGCAGGCCGAGCGCCCCGGCGACCTCGGCCGTGGCGGGCAGGTGGCCCTCGCTGAGGGCGAGCATGCCGTGCACCGGGTGCTTGCGGTGCAGCGTGCAGATCACGTCGAGCAGGCCGCCGGGGTCGGTGGTGGGCACCCCGGTCAGCAGCCGGTGCGGCGTGCGCAGGGCCTCCTCGCCGCCCTCGGCGGCCAGGTAGGGGTCGAGGGAGTGCGCCACGAAGGTCACTTCGTGGCCGAGCGCACGGGCCTCGGTCACGATCTTGAATCCAGCCGTCGGAGTCGTCTCGACGAGAACCAGGTGGGAAGGGCGGGAGGAACGGGAGGAACGCTGCGGATCCCCCGGCTTCGTCGTCGTCATCGGCCGAGCCGCTCCCACTCCTCCGGCGTCCCGGCGTCGGGGAAGACGGTGACGACCGTCGCCGACGGCGGCAGCGCGGCGGCCGTCTCCTTGGCCGCGATCCAGTTGGCGGCGGCCGAGCTGCCGACGCGGAGGCCGGTGAGGTCGCGGAACTCCCCCATGGCGGCGAAGGCGCGCGGGTAGGAGACGGTGCGCTGCTCGGTCTCGTCGTCGTGCAGCGTCACGAACGGCTGCCTGATGCCGTACCCCATGCCGCCCGAACCGGCGTATTTCCGCTTCCCGTTGGGCGGCTGCTCGCTGCCGTAGGGCAGCTCGGCGGGCGTGACGCCGATCGCCCGTACGGCGGGGAAGCGGGCGCGCAGGGCGCGCAGCACGCCGACCAGCGTGCCGCCGGTGCCGATCGAGGCCACCCACGCGTCGGGGACGCGGCCGCCGAGCTGCTCGACGAGCTCGGCGCCGGTGGTGCGTTCCTGCAGGAGCACGTTGGCGGGGTTGCGGTGCTGGTAGAGCAGGGTCCACTCGGGTTCCGCCGCCGCGATGCGGAGGGCCTCGCGGACGACTTCGAGGAAGCCGCGCTCCTTGTCGACCAGGTCGACGCGGGCGCCGCGCCCGGCGAGGGTCGCGAGGAGGCTCGGGGGGCTCGCCGAGGAGAGGACGAAGCGGGAGCGGATGCCCAGGCCTGCGCAGAGCTGCGAGAGGGCGTTCGCGAGGCTGCCGCCGGAGTACTCCAGGACGCGGAGCTCGCCGAGCGGACGGTCGCCGTGGCGCTGCAAGGCGCTGCCGAGCAGGGCGTGGGCGACGCGGTCCTTGATGGATCCGGCGGGGTTCTCCCACTCGCACTTGGCGAGCACGGTGGCGCCGCCGGGAGGGCCGGGCACCTCGATGAGGGACGTGCCGCCGAGCTCCTGGCCGAACTTCGCGTAGAAGGGATGCCGTTCGCCGACGGCCGCGGTGTCCACGGCGGCCCGGGCCGGGTCCAGATCGCCGGGTGGGTAGGGCGCTTCGAGTGGCTCGTGGCGGGCGGCGGGGAGAGGGGAATACGCGTTGTTTCCGGCCTGATGCACCGACAGCCTCCCTGAGCGGTTTACGCGTTCACATGCACGTTCACAGGCAGCGCGATCACCCTAGGTGCCGGAATGGTCACATCAGCGGGTGATGTGACGTCCCTCACCTCCCCATACGGAAGATGACTTATTACTTCCTCCGGGAAAGCCGGGTCGGGGCAGGTAGGAAGGGGAATCGGACGGACAACCTCCGCTATATGGCAGGCAGTTGGAAAGTGCTGCTACGTCATGCCGCCGCTTCCCCGGCCGTACATTCCGGCCAGCGCTGCCGTATTGCGATGTTTACGCCACGGGTAAGGGGGTCTGGTCCCCCCGATCCGGCCGACGAAATCCGGCCGCCCGAACGCCCGACGCCCGGCCCCGCCGAAACACCCCGCCGCCACGGCGGAAGAAACCGGCCGGACCCGGCAGCGCCGCGCCCCTGCCCGCCCCGCCCCGAAGAACGGGCCCGGCCCGGTCGGCGCGCTAGCGGGCGCTGACCGCCGTCAGCAGCGCCTGCCAGCGGGCCGCGCGGGCGCGGGCCGCGCCCGTGGCCAGGTCGCGGGTCGTCCGGGCGTAGGCCGCGCCGAGGATTTCCAGGGAGTCCAGGACGCGCGCCGCGGCCCGGCCCCGGCCGGTGACGGCGTCGCCGCGCGGGTTGCCGCGCTCGGCGACGGCCTCCAGCGTCGCGGGGCTCAGCGTCGTGATCGCGCCGCGGACGACGAGCTCGTCCACGTAGCGGGTCCCGGGCCGGCCCGGGGCCCGCACCGCGGTGTCCGTCCAGCGCACCCGGTGCGGCCGCGCCCCGAGCGCGGCGAGCTCGCGCCACTCCGGCCCGGCCAGCAGCTGCTCGTGGCAGTGGAAGACCAGCCGCGCGGAGGCGAGCGCCGCCTCGCCGCGCATCATCCGGGCCGCCTCGGACGCGGAGCGCCGCAGCCGCTCGTCGAACGCGGCGTCCACGGGCGCGAGCGGCACCGAGACGACGGCCCGCACGGCGGAGAGGTCGCGGCCCGCACGGTGGGCCCGGCGCAGGCCGTCCAGCCACGCGCCGGCCGCCTCGCCGTAGTGCGCGGGCGACACCACGGGGCCGATGTCGACGCCGGCGCCCTCGGCCAGGCAGTCCGCGGCCGCGGCGAGCCCCTCGGGCCCGGCGGGCAGGCCGACCAGGGCGTTGGGCCGGTCGACGGCCCGCCACAGGCGCAGCGCGGTGGCCGTGTCGGCGACGGGGCCGACCTCCAGGGTGACGTGGCCGTCCCGGCCGCCGGTCCGCTCGTGGACGGGCAGCAGCACGTCGCACGCGCGCCGCCCCTCCGCGGCGAGCAGCGCCTCGGCCGCCGGCCCGGCCTCGCACACGGGCCGCGCAGCACCGGGAACGCCGGAAGGCCACGCGCCGCGGGCGCGCCGGACCAGGGACCGGGTGAGGGGCTCGGGCCCCAGGGCCAGCCCGTTGATCAGCCCGTCGTCCACGAGCCGGGCCAGCCGGCGCGGGTTGGGCTCCTGCCACTCGGCACCGTCCAGCCAGCGCGACACGCCCTGGTCCGCCAGCAGGCTGATGATGCCCGCGCCGCACACCTCGTCACTCCCCTTGCACAGTCCGCGCGAGCGCCCCGCCGCTCGACGCACGCCGCGGCATCTTCGGCGGAAATGCCGTACGAGTCAAGGAAGCTGACGGTGCGTCGCATGATGTCACCGCGCGGCGGAGAGGTCCGGGCATGCAGAACGCCCCTCCGTCCGCGTTTCCACGGGCGAAGGGGCGTCGCTGGCGGTAGCGGTGGGATTTGAACCCACGGTGGAGTTGCCCCCACACACGCTTTCGAGGCGTGCTCCTTAGGCCGCTCGGACACGCTACCGAGAGAGAGCTTAGCGGACGGTGGGCCGTGCTCTGAAATCGATACCGGGGCGGACCGGTGTGACCCTCGTCATCAAGGCGCCGCGAGGCCGCCGGACGGGCGCCCCGGGGCGCTCACCGGGAGCGGAAGAATTCCGTGAGGAGCGCGGCGCACTCCCCGGCGAGGACGCCGTGGATCACTTCGGGGCGGTGGTTGAGCCGGCGGTCGCGGAGGACGTCCCAGAGGGAGCCGGCCGCTCCGGCCTTCTCGTCGACGGCGCCGTAGACGACGCGGTCGACGCGGGAGAGGACGATCGCGCCCGCACACATCGTGCACGGCTCCAGCGTCACGACGAGCGTGCAGCCCGCGAGGCGCCACTCGCCGACGGCCCGCGCGGCCTCGCGCAGGGCGAGGACCTCGGCGTGGCCGGTCGGGTCGCCGGTGGCCTCGCGCTCGTTGCGGCCGCGGCCGATGACGGAGCCGTCCGGGCCCAGCACGACGGCGCCGACCGGCACGTCGCCGGTGGCGGGGGCCCGTACGGCCTCGTCGAGGGCGGCCCGCATGGGGGCGAGCCACGGGGTGCGTACGGGGTCGTGGCCGGTGGGCTCGCGGACGGCTTCGTTCATGGCACCAGTGTGGGCGAACCCGCCCCGGGGCCCCGGGGCGGGGCGTCAGCGCACGGCCTCCAGGACGTCCGTGCAGCCGAGGACGTCGGCGATCTCGCTGAGGGCGTCCCCCTCCAGGGCGAGCAGCTCCTTCTCGCCCACGCCCAGGTCGGAGAGGATCCCGGCGTCGCCGAGCGGGCCGGCCGGCCGCGGCTCGGCGTCGCCCGCCTCCTCGGCCTCGTCCTCCACGGGCTCGGGCTCGCCGTCCTCGGTGCCGTCGAGATCGAGGTCGTCGAGGTCGTCGGCGCCGGTGTCGTCGCGGCCGATCAGCTCGTCCACGAGCATGGCGCCGTAGGAGCTGCGGCCCGCGACGACGGCGTTGGAGACGAAGACGCGCGGGTCGTCCTCACCGTCGACGCGCACGACGCCGAACCAGGCGCCCTCCTGCTCGATCAGGGCCAGGACCGTGTCGTCGTCCACCGCGGCCTCACGGGCCAGGTCGGCGAGGTCGGCCAGGGTTTCCACGTTGTCGAGTTCTGTGTCGCTCGCTTCCCATCCGTCGTCGGTGCGCGCGAGCAGTGCGGCGAAGTACACCGTGACTCTCCCACTGGTCATAGGCGGTGCCGGGCCGGACGGGGACCACCCCGCCCACTCGGAATCGTGGCAGAAACCTCGCCGTTGCGAGAGGTCTTCCGCGCTGCGTCGTGCAGCAGTCCGAAGAGATGTGCCTCACGTGGCGCCGCCGGACCCGCCGTCCGGGCGGCGCGGCGCCGGCCGGTCGGCCGGAGATCACCAGCGGAAGGTCCGCATCCGCATCTGCTGGCGCATCCGGGCCGCCCGGGCCCGGCGCGGCTGCACGCGGTCCCGGAGCTCCTTCGCCTCGTTCAGCTCGCGCAGGAACTGCGCGCGTCTGCGGCGGCGGTCCGCCTCTTCCTCCGTCTCGGGGCCGCTCGTGTCGGACTTCGTGTCGGACTTCGTGTCGGACCTCGGGTCGGACTTCGTGTCGGGCGTCGTGTCGGGATTCTCGGGGGCGTCTTCAGCCATGGCAGGACCACCTCGTGCCGAGTGCTTCGCCGGCCACACCCGGTGCGACAGACCGGGCGTACGTGCCCACTTTCCCCCTAAGTGGTGGTTTGATGCCAGTGCGGCGACAGACCGCCGCAGACCTGCAGCGACCCGTCGAACGCCGCACGGCGGCCGCCGGGGGCCGAAAGCTCGGTTAATGTCGATGTCATGCGGATCCACGTCGTCGACCACCCCCTGGTGGCGCACAAGCTCACCACCCTGCGCGACAAGCGCACCGACTCCCCCACCTTCCGGCGGCTCGCCGACGAGCTGGTCACCCTGCTCGCCTACGAGGCCACGCGCGACGTGCGCACGGAGCAGGTGGACATCGAGTCCCCGGTCACGGCGACCACCGGCGTCAAGCTCTCCCACCCGCGCCCGCTCGTGGTGCCGATCCTGCGCGCCGGCCTGGGCATGCTCGACGGCATGGTCCGGCTGCTGCCGACCGCCGAAGTGGGCTTCCTGGGCATGATCCGCAATGAGGAGACCCTCAAGGCGGAGACGTACGCCACGCGCATGCCCGACGACCTCTCGGGCCGCCAGGTCTACGTCCTGGACCCGATGCTGGCCACCGGCGGCACGCTGGTCGCGGCGATCCAGGAGCTGATCTCCCGCGGTGCGGACGACGTCACCGCGATCTGCCTGCTGGCCGCCCCGGAGGGCGTCGAGGTCATGGAGCGCGAGCTGTCCGGCGCGCCGGTGACCGTCGTCACCGCCTCCGTCGACGAGCGCCTCAACGAGAACGGCTACATCGTCCCGGGCCTGGGCGACGCGGGCGACCGCATGTACGGCACGGCGGGCTAGCCGCCGGTTCACGGCCAACGCGTAGGTCCGGCGGCTCTGCATTCCGCCGGACCTCGCGGCGTCCCTCCCTCAGCGCTTCCGCGCCCTCAGCACTTCCTCAGCACTTCCTCAGCACTTCGAGGGCCTCGGTGCCGGGGACGCCTTCTTCGAGGGCGAGGGCGGCGCCGAGGACGGTGAGTCCGACGGCGCCGGCCCCTCGCCCGGTTCGACGCCCATGTCGGTCAGGGCCCGGTCGGCGTCCTTGCGTGCCGTGAGCTCCTTGAAGTCGTTGCCGATGACCAGGTCGACGTCCTCGTCGGTGTCGCGCTGGTCGTTCTTGATCTCGGCCCCGGCCATCTGGGTGCCGATGACCCGCAGCGCCCCCTCCGCGGCCGTCGGTGCGCCGATCAGCAGGCCGACCTTCTCGACCTTCTTGTCGTAGAGCGCGGGGGCGTTCCCCACCTTGCCGATCCTGAAGCCGCGGCTCTGCAGCTCGTCCGCGGTGATCTTGGCGAGTCCGCCGCGCGGAGTCGCGTTGAAGACGTTGACGGTGATGTCGCCGGGGCGGGGCAGCGGTTTCGGTTCCGCGCCCTCGTCCGCCGCCGCCTTGCAGTCGCCGCCCTTCGCCCCTTTCCCGCCCTTCGCGCCCGCACCGTGGGCCTGTGTCTCGCTCGGGCCCCCGGTGAAGACGTCGACGAGCTGGAAGGTCCCCCATCCGGCCAGGGCGAGCGCGGCGGACGAGGAGACTGCGGCGAGCACGATCCTGCGGCGGTTTCTGGGACGGCGCATGTGCGGGAATCGCTTGCCCGTGATGCGGTACCTGCCGCCCATGCCGGGAGGGGTGAGCATGCTCATGGGCGCAGCGTAGTGCGGGGCGGGGCCGCTGCCTACTAAATGATCAATGGGTTCGCGGGGGCCAACCCGAAAGGCCGAACAACGGCCGGAATGTGCCTCCGGTCAGCCCAGTTCGAGCACGCGCGCGTGCAGCACCTGGCGCTGCTGGAGCGCCGCCCGCACGGCGCGGTGCAGGCCGTCCTCCAGGTAGAGGTCGCCCTGCCACTTGACGACGTGGGCGAAGAGGTCGCCGTAGAAGGTCGAGTCCTCGGCCAGCAGCGTTTCCAGGTCGAGCTGCTGCTTGGTGGTCACCAGCTGGTCGAGCCGCACCGGGCGCGGGGCGACGTCCGCCCACTGCCGGGTGCTCTCCCGGCCGTGGTCGGGGTACGGCCGCCCGTTTCCGATGCGCTTGAAGATCACACGGAAAGCCTACCGGGCGACAGGCTCCCGGCGCAGCCACGGCACGGCAGCGCGAAGGCGACAATCGGCCGCATACCAGGAGCAGCGGGGGCGCTCCGCGCCCCGGAAACGGTGCGTGCATCGTGCACGGGATCCGTCGTCCACAGGCTGGGGACGTCAGCCGTGCGGCGGTACGAGGACGACCCCCGCGTACTCGGTCTCCGCCTCCGTGCGGTTCGCGTAGGAGTGGGGGTGGTCGCCCGCCATGCGGAGCCCGTACCCCTGCGGAAGGACGACCTCCTGCCCGCCGGCCGTGACGGTGAGGGTGCCGCGCAGGACGTGCAGGAGCTCCACCGTGCCGCTGACGTGCGCCTCGCTGCGGTGCTCCTCGCCGGGGGCGAGCTTCCAGTGCCACAGCTCGGCGCCCACGGGCGGGGCGGCGCCGGTGACGAGCAGGCCGCGGCCGCCGCCGGGGCCGCTCCACAGGACGGCCTGGTCCGCGGGCGGGGCGGGCTGCAGGAGCGGCGCGGCGGGCTGCTGGAGCAGGGTGGTCAGAGGGACGCCGAAGGCGTCGCAGAGGCGGACGAGCGTGGCGAGGTTCGGGTTCGAGCGGGCGTTCTCCAGGGAGACGAGCACGCCCTTGCTGACCCGGGCGCGGGCGGCGAGGGCGTCGAGGCTCCAGCCGCGCTCCTTGCGCAGGGCCCGCACGCGGGCGGCGACGGCTTCCATGACGGCCCGGTCGTCGCCGGATTCCGCCGCTGTGTCTGTCCCGCTCATGCCGCTGCGCTGCTCGCCGCTCATGCCGTTCATCTTCGCGCCTCCGCCCTGCCGGTCGTTTGATGCTACCGTCCAGACCACTCAACCGACTGCAGGAGGACGACATGGGCCCGGACCGGGAACCCGATCTCGAAGCGGTGGCCGCGAGCGTGCGCGTGGACGAGGCCGTCCGCGCGCTGCGGCCCGGCTTCGCCGTGCTGGTGATCGCGGCGGACGGGCTGCCCGCCGGGCCCAGCGACGACTGGTCGCGCGGCCTGCTCGCGGAGGCCGCCGCGACCACCGAGGGCCTCGACGTCACCGCCGACCCGCACGTCGCGGCCTGGCGGGAGGCGTACAAGGCGTTCGGCGCCAAGCCCGGCCGCACCCGCAACAGCGCCGAGGCCCTGATCCGCCGCGCACCGGCGGGCCTGCCCGAGGTCAACCTCCTGGTCGACGTCTACAACGCCGTGTCCGTCGCGCACCGCCTCCCGGTCGGCGGCGAGGACCTGGCCGCCTACGCGGGCGCGCCGCGCCTCGTGCGCGCCACGGGCGACGAGGTGTTCGACACGGTGGCCGGGGGCGCGCCCGCGACCGAGCACCCCGAGCCCGGCGAGGTGGTCTGGCGCGACGACCTGGGCGTCACCTGCCGCCGCTGGAACCACCGCCAGTGCGTGCGCACCCGCATCACCGAGAAGTCGGCGAGCGCCCTGTTCCTGCTGGAACGGCTCGACCCGATGCCGCTCGGCGCGCTCGACGACGCCGCCGCCGATCTCCTCGCCCGGCTGCGCGAGCGCGCGCCCGGCCTGCGCGCGGTCTCCCGCCTGGTCCGCTGACGGAGCCGGCGGGCCGTGCCGCCGGCGCGGCGGAAGCCCGCGGCGGAAGCCCGGGTCAGGGCTTCTTCTTCGCCGGGCGGATGGTGGTCTTCTGCGCCGCCGCCTTCTTGGCGGCGGCCTTCATCTCCTGCTTGTGCGCCCGCACCTTCGCCAGCGACTCGGGTCCGGTGATGTCCGCGACCGACCGGAAGGAGCCCTCCTCGCCGTACGCCCCCGCCGCCTCGCGCCAGCCCTCCGGCGCGACCCCGAGCTGCTTGCCCAGCAGCGCGAGGAAGATCCGGGCCTTCTGCTCGCCGAAGCCGGGCAGCTCCTTGAGCCGCGCGAGCAGCTCCGCCCCGGTCGGGACGCCCTCCCACACGGCGCTCGCCTCGCCGCCGTAGTGCTCCACCAGGTACTGGCAGAGCTGCTGGACGCGCCTGGCCATCGAGCCGGGGTAGCGGTGCACCGCCGGCTTCTGCGACAGCAGCCCGGCGAAGGCGTCGGGGTCGTAGGCGGCGATCTCGTACGCGTCGAGGTCGTCGCGGCCCATCCGCCGCGCGATGGCGTACGGGCCCGAGAACGCCCACTCCATGGGGATCTGCTGGTCCAGCAGCATCCCGACCAGCGCGGCGAGCGGGCTGCGGCCGAGCAGGGCGTCGGCCTCGGGCTGCTGTGCGAGGTGCAGGGTGATGTCCATGCCTCGATGATCCCCGGCAGGCGGGCGCGGACCCGTGTGCGAACGGGTGAACCCGGCGCCGGGGGCCTTGCGGGCGCGGCGGCCCGCGGCTGTCATGGACCTCCGAGCGAGCTCCGAGCGAGCTCCGAGCGAGCTCCGAGTGAGCTCCGAGCGAGCTCCGAGTGAGCTCCGAGTGAGGGGGCCCGGCATGGCGCGAGTCCGGGTACGCGGCACGGAGCTCTTCCACGAGGTGGCGGGCGAGGGCGAGCCGCTCGTGCTGGTGCACGGCAGCCTGGCCGACCACTACACCTGGCAGGCGGTCGTCCCGGCCCTCGCCACGTCCTTCCGGGTCCTCGTCTACGACCGGCGCGGCCACAGCGGCAGCACGCCCGCCTCCGGCAACGGCGCCCGCAGGGACCACGAGGACGACCTCGCCGCCCTGATGGAGACGCTGGGCCTCGCGCCGGCGCACGTCGCGGGCAACTCCTTCGGCGCGTCGACGGCACTGGGCCTGGCCCTCCGCCGCCCCGGGCTGTTCCGCAGCCTCATCGCCCACGAGCCCCCGCTGCTGGGCGTGATCCGCGGCGACGACCCGGTGCACGTCCTGGTGCGCGCCGCGCAGGAGGGCATCGACGCGGCGGTGTCGCTCATCCTCGCCGGGGAGGAGAGTGAGGGAGTTCGCCGCTTCCTGGAGGACGTGGCCCTCGGGCCGGGCTCCTGGGCGGCCCTGCCCGCCCGGGTGCGCACGGCCCTCGTGGCCAACGGCCGCGCCTTCGCGGACGAGCAGCGCGACCCCGGCTGGGCGAGCCTCGACCTCACCCGGCTGTCCGGCTTCACCGGGCGGACGCTGCTGACCTACGGGACGGAGAGCCCGGCCTGGCTCCCGCCGGTGACGATCGAGCTCTCCCGGAGCCTGCCGCGGGCGGAGCTTCGGGCGCTGGCCGGCGCGGGGCACATCCCGCAGGTGTCGCACCCGGACGCGTACGCGGCAATGGTGCGCGAGTTCATCGCGTCCGCCTGACCGCACGGGCCGCCGGGCCGCCGCCGCGTGACACCGCGTGAGGCCCGTCCGGGCGCGCGCACCGGTAGGTGAGCGTCCGTGCGCCGCGTGCCCCGCCCCCCGCTCCGGGGCGCTGCTCCAGCGCGTCGTCCCCCTCTGTGCGGGAGCGGAGGAAGTGCACGACCGTGGAGTGGGCGGGACACAGTGCCCTGCAGTGCCCAGCCGTGCCGGCGGAACAGGAGGACCGCGATGGAGAGCACGCACGACCCGATCAGGCCTGCGCCCGACACCTCCGCGACCGTCCAGCGCTCCCGCACCACCGCCAAACGCCCTTACGTGGAACCGCAGATCGAAGAGCTCGGCACCGTCGAACGGCTCACTGCCCACAACGGCCCCCTCATCCTCGACTCGCCGAACAGCCGCGCGCTCCTCTGACCCGCGCACCCCGCCGCCCCGGCCCGCGCCGGGGCGGCGCCGGACCGTCCGCACGTCCCGTCCCCGCGCGAGCGATGCCGGAAGGGAAGCCATGGAGACCGTGCCCGTTCCCGGCGGAGGCCGCCCCGCCGGAGGTCCGCCCGCCGGCGGCTACCTGGGCTGCTACGGGCGCGTCCCGTTCGGCGGCCCGGTGCGCCGCATCTCGTACGTGAGCGCGCCCTTCGGCCGGCGCCCCGCCTGGTCGGACGGCGGCTGCCACCTCGTCCAGTGGGCGGCCCCGGGCACGCCCCGGGTCCCGTACCCCTCCCAGCGGGAGAGGCTGCTGCTGACCGGTGTCGTCAGGGGACCGGTGACGCCCGCGTGGGTGCACCGCCTCACCCACGTCCTCAAGGAGGGCCGGCACGCCGAACTGGCCCGCATGCCCGGCGCGCTGGCCGGCGCCCTCGTCGCCGACCACCGGGTGGTCCTCTTCCGCAGCGCCACCAGCGAGGAGGCCCTGCACTACCGCCGCTCCAGGGACCTGCTGCGCTTCTCCACCGACCCCACCGACCTGCTGGACGGCCCCGGCGAGTTCGGCACCGAGGAGGTGTGGCGCGCCTGCCGCGGCGACATGGTCTTCGTCTATCCCGCCGTCGCGCGCGTGCCGCCCGGCACGGTCGTCACCGTCGAGCGCGGCTCCGCGACCACGGCCGCGTACGACCTGGTGACCCCGCTGGACCTGCCCCCGCGGACGACGATGACGGAGTTCGCGGAGGCCGCCTGGGAGCTCGTCGTGGAGGCGGCGCGCCCGTACGCGGGCCGCGGCCGGACCGGCGTCCTGCTCAGCGGCGGCCTGGACTCCGCGGCCGTGCTCGCGGCCCTCGTCGAGTGCGGCGCGGACGCGGTGGCCTACCACTACGCCACGCGCGACCCGCTGGCCGACGAATCGGCGTACGCCCGGGCCGTCTGCGACCACCTGGGCGTGCCGTTCGTCCCCGTCCCCACGGACCACGGCGCCGGATACCTGGACGAGCGGTGGGAGTTCCCCCACCCCTACAACCACCTGGCCTACCGGTGGCTGGAGCAGATGGCCGAGCGCGTCGCCCAGGACGGCGTCACCTTCCTGGCCTGGGGCCGCGAGGGCGACCGGATCTTCGGCCCCGCGCGCTACGGCCTGCACGACGTCCTCACCGGCGACCTGCCCGCGCGGGAGAAGGCGACGCTCTTCCGGGGCCTGCTGACCTCGCGCTGGGAGCTCCCCCGCATCCTGCGCAGCGCCTCGCCCCGCACGTCCCTGCTCGACGACCTCGTCCCGGCCGGCGGCGCCGCCCGGCCCGCCGACTTCCTCACTCCCCTCCCCGGCGCACCGGCCGACACCTTCGACGCCGGCCACGCGCCGCAGGAGCACTGCGCGAACCTCACCGTCTGGCGGCCCCGCGGCATCCAGCTGTGCAACCCCCTCGGCAGCAAGGGCCTGCGGAGCCTCGCCGCCCGCCTGCCGCACGCCTACCGCCTCCTGCCGCACCAGGGCCGGCTGATCACCAAACCGGTGCTCAGGCTGATGCTCTCCGAGCGGTTCCCCGACACCGTGTGGCGCCGCCACGGCCGGCTGTGGCTCGGCTCCCCGCACAAGGATTACGTGCTCCGCCACCCGCACGTCTTCGCGCGCCTGCTCGGCCGGTCCGACGCCCACCTCGTCCGCCTGGGCATCGTCGACCCCCGGCGGCTCGCGCACGTCCTGGCCGAGCCGGCGCGGCTGCGCCTCAACGCGGAGAGCCTGATCAGCGCCGCCATGACCGAGCTGTTCCTGCGCAGCGACGCGCGGCGGACGCCGCCGCCCGGCCCGAGGGGACGGACCGCATGCCGCTGATCGGACTGGCCGGGCACGCCGTCTTCGACGACACGGACGGCGCCGGCGTCATCCTCGACACCCGCCGCGGCGTCTACCTGGCCCTCAACGCCACCGCCACCCGCATGCTGCGCGCCGCCCTGGCGTGCGACTCCGTGGCGGCGGCCGTCGCCCGCCTGAGCGAGGACTTCGACGCGGACGAGGAGACGCTGGCCGCCGGGCTGGCCGGCCTGACCGCCCGGCTGGGCGAGCACGCGCTGCTGGAGGACGACGCGCTGCCGGAGGACGACGCGCTGCCGGAGGAGCGCGGCCGCACCGCACCCGCACCACGCCGGTGGGGCCGCAGGGTCAGAGTCAGAGTCAGAAAGGAGGGCCGGTGAACGCGCACACGGACTGGGAGTTCTTCCTCGACGATCCCCGCGGGGGCACGCCCGCCCCCGCCGTCCCGCGCCGGCTGCGGGCCGCCGCCCTGCTGCGCACGGCGCGGGCGCTGTGGCTCTTCCGGCGGCGCGGCTGGGGCGGGGCGTACCCGTACCTGTGCCGGATCCGGCCCGTACGGGGCTCGGCGGCGTTCGCCGGGCTGCCGCCCGCGACCGCGGTCCGGCTGGCCCGCCGGGAGATCCTCGCCTCCCAGCTGGTGCTGCGCGCGATGCTGCCCAACGGGCTCTGCCTGCCGCGGTCGTTGGCGCTGACCGCCTATCTGTGCGCGCTCGGGCTGCCCGCGCGGATGACGGTGGCCCGGGGCCGCGCCCTGTCCGCGCCGGCGAACGCCTTCCACTCCTGGACCGAGCTCCACGGGGCGGTCCTGACCGACAACCCGGACGTACGGCTGGGGTACACGGTGCTGCAGCGGGTTCCTTGATCGTCTGCCCTTGCCCCCACCGATCGATTGTTCTAGCGTCATACGAACAAGGTGATCCGGTAAGGATCCGGGTCCGGAAGGATCTGGGGGTGGGTGGCGTGACGGTCTGGAGCCGTACGGTCGTGGCGGGTTGGATGGTCGCCCTGGGGGCGGTCTCCGCCGTGGGGTTCGTCGTGGCGGGGCTGGCGACCGGTCAGCTCGTGCTGTTCCTGTGGCTGCTGCTGGCCTCGGCGGCCCTGGTGATCACCGGTGCGGTGCGGGTCGCCGTGACGGACCGGGACGTGACCGTGCACGCCGTCGCGCTCCCCCTCGTCCGGCGCCGGATACCGCACGCCCGCATACGGGAGGCGTCGGCGCGGCTGTCCCGGCCGATGGAGCTCGGCGGCTGGGGGTACCGCTGGATGCCGGGGCAGACCGCGGTCTCGCTGCGCGCCGGGGACGCCCTGTGGCTGGAGCTGACGTCGGGGAAGTTCTTCGTCGTCACGGTCGACGACGCGGGGGAAGCGGCGGAACTCGTGAACGGCTACGTCGCACGGCCGGCGAAGGGTGACAGGGGTTAACAGGGCAGGCCGCAGGGCCGGCCGCAGGGGCGGGCACTAGTCCCGCCCGCACCCTCGTCAGGCGACGCTGCCGTCCCGCGGACCGGCCTCCTCCGCGGGTGCGAACTCCGCCTGCGCGAACTCCGGCTGCCCGAACTCCGTCTGTACGAGCTGTACGGACGGGACGGCCGGCGCCGGCGGGCGGTCCGCGGCAGGCGGGAAGGCGTCCACGACGTCGAAGGCCGTCTCCACCCCTGCCACCCGCATCAGCCGCGACACGCGCGGAACTCCCCGCACCACCCGCAGCCGCCCGCCCCGGCAGAGCATCCGGTGCCGGGCTCTGATCAGCAGGCGAAGCCCGCTCGCATCCATGAAGGTCACCCGGCGAAGGTCGATCACGATATCGGCGCGGCCCCGCTCGGTCAGCGCATCCATGCGCGGACCGAGCATCTGCTCCGCCAAGATGTCCAGCTCACCGTGCAGTTCAATGATGATCGCGCCGCACGCCACGCGCTCCCGCATGGCGAAGGCGGGCTCGTCCGCGCCCATGTCGCCCCTCACCGACCTCCCTCGGCCCCGCACTTCCGGCACCGCGCATCCGCCGGTTGCCGGATACCTTTCTGGTGCCCCCGCAGTAGGCCGATCTCACCTTCGACGCAAAGCTGTCATCGCGCGGACAGGCGCGCCGCACGGGGCGCACGCGGGCGCGTAACGCGCGGGTGCCTTCGGTGGGTCTCCAGGGGGCCGCGGTGAGGCCGGTGGCCGTGCCACGAGCGGGGGACCGGACCGCCGGCCGTGCCACGAGCGTGGGGGGCAGGTCCGTACCTCTCCACCCGCCGGCCAGGCGAAACGCAGGTCGGGGAAACGCAGGTCGGGGAAACGCAGGTCGGGGAAACGCAGGTCGGGGGAAGCGGCATCGGGGGGACAAGCCGCTTCCCCCGGCGGGGCCACGGCCTCCAAGTACGGGCCGCAGTCGGGGGGAAGTCGCGGCCCGGACCCCGCAGTGAGGCCATGTCCCTGCCCGGCGGATTCCTGCCAGATCCGGTACGGGCACCCCCTATCCTCCGCCCCGCCGCGCCCCGCCCCGTACGCCGAAGGGCCCGGCTTGGCGGGCCTTTGGTCCTTAAAGGTCGCGTGAAGGGAGCGGACGCGTTCCCGGCATTCGGGCAAACGTACGGTTAGACTCCGCCACCGGAGCAAGGGGATCACGGGGATCACCGGGGAGGGAGTGCGCCGTGGAGAAGGCGAAGAAGATCACGTTCTGGGCGCTCGGCATCTTCGTGGCGTACACGATCATCCACTCCCCCAAGCGGTCCGCGGAGCTCGTCCAGATAGGGTTCGAGGGCATCTCGGACGCCGCCAAGAGCGTCGGCGAGTTTATGACCCAACTGATCAGCTGACGGGCGCGACGGGGCGGGCGGCGCGGAAGCGGAGCCCGAAGCGGAACCGGAGCGGCCCGGACCGGCCCGGCGTGGAGGCAGTGCCGTGATTCGTCATCTCGTCCTGTTCAAGCTCAACGAGGGCGTCCGGCGCGACGACCCGCGCGTCGTCGCCGGGGTACAGGCGTTCGAGGAGCTGGGCAAGCAGATCCCGGAGCTCCGCTTCTGGGAGTGCGGCTGGAACGTCTCCGACCGGCCGATCGCCTACGACTTCGCCATCAACTCGGCCGTCGACGACGCGGAGGCGCTCCAGCGCTATCTGGACCACCCGGCCCACCAGGCGGGCGTCGCGCAGTGGCGCGAATTCGCCACTTGGGTGATCGCCGACTACCCCTTCTGAGCGCCCGCAGCGCACGGCCCCTCGCCACCTCGGCGAGGGGCCGTTTTTATGGTCAACACGATGTTATGGGGTTCTTGCACACAGTGCACATGTCTTGTGATGCTATGACCGCTTTTGCCGGATGAGTTGACCATGAAGGGTGGCAGAACCGTGTCGGCCCGAACCGTCCCCGAAGCCCCCCTCCACGAAGCCCCTGCTCAGCCCCTCGGCCCGGACGCCGGGCCCGCACGCACGAACGCCGCGGACCGGTCCGCCGAGCCGGACACCGGCCCAGGTCCCGGTCCCGGTCCCGGTCCCGGCTCCCGGGACCCCCTCGCCGACGCCGCCGGCACCCCCGGCACGGCCGGCTCCGCCGACTCCGCCGACCCCGCAACCGAAGCCGCCGAAGCTGCCGGCGCCGACCACCCCAGGAGCCGGGGAGCGGACGCCAGGGCGCTCACCCAGGTGCTCTTCAAGGAGTTCGTCGCCCTGGAGCCCGGCACGCCCGAGCACACCCGCGTGCGGGCCGCGCTCATCGAGGCCAACCTCCCCCTCGTCCGCTACGCCGCCGCCCGCTTCCGCAGCCGCAACGAGCCCATGGAGGACGTGGTCCAGGTCGGCACGATCGGCCTGATCAACGCCATCGACCGGTTCGACCCGGACCGCGGCGTGCAGTTCCCGACCTTCGCGATGCCGACCGTGGTCGGCGAGATCAAGCGGTACTTCCGCGACAACGTCCGCACCGTGCACGTGCCGCGCCGGCTGCACGAGCTGTGGGTGCAGGTCAACGGCGCCAGCGAGGACCTGACCGTGCTGCACGGCCGTACGCCCACCACCGCCGAGATCGCCGAGCGGCTGCGGATCCCCGAGGACGAGGTGCTGGCCTGCATCGAGGCCGGGCGCTCCTACCACGCCACCTCGCTGGAGGCCGCGCAGGAGGGCGACGGGCTGCCCGGCCTGCTGGACCGGCTCGGCTACGAGGACCCCGCCCTCGCCGGGGTCGAGCACCGGGACCTCGTGCGCCACCTGCTCGTACAACTGCCGGAGCGCGAGCAGCGCATTCTGCTGCTCCGCTATTACAGCAATCTGACGCAGTCGCAGATCAGTGCCGAGCTGGGCGTCTCCCAGATGCACGTGTCCCGGCTGCTCTCCCGCAGCTTCGCCCGGCTGAGATCCGCAAATCGAATCGAGGCATAACCCTCACGGGTGACCCCCTCCCCATACGAGGCGGCAGATATGTCGACTTGACGCTACAGCGCGTTGCCGACATGTGACATTCTGCAGGAACTGCGTTTGCCACAGCGCGGCCTCCGGTATTCAGGTGGGGGCCAACCCCTCACCGCAGGGGCCCGCTGTGACCCGTCCGCGACCTCAAGGGGGTGGCATGTCCGTAGACCTGGGCAGCGCGAAGGTGCTCGCCACCGACGCACCGCACGCCGTGCTCGACGACTGCGAATCCATCGACACCCGCACCCTCTCCCGTTCACTGTTCATGCGACTGGCCGCACTCGACCGGGACAGCGCCGAGCGCGCCTACGTCCGCGACACCCTGATCGAGCTCAACCTCCCCCTCGTGCGCTACGCGGCCGCCCGCTTCCGCAGCCGCAACGAGCCCATGGAGGACATCGTCCAGGTCGGCACGATCGGCCTGATCAAGGCGATCGACCGGTTCGACTGCGAGCGCGGGGTGGAGTTCCCCACCTTCGCCATGCCGACGGTCGTGGGCGAGATCAAGCGGTTCTTCCGGGACACGAGTTGGTCGGTGCGCGTGCCGCGCCGGCTGCAGGAGCTGCGCCTCGCCCTCACCAAGGCCAGCGATGAGCTCGCACAGAAGCTCGACCGCTCGCCGACCGTCCCCGAACTGGCCCTCTGCCTGGGCGTCTCCGAGGACGATGTCGTCGACGGCCTGGCCGTGGGCAACGCCTACACCGCCAGCTCGCTCGACTCGCCCTCCCCCGAGGACGACGGCGGCGAGGGCTCCCTGGCGGACCGGCTCGGCTACGAGGACAGCGCGCTGGAGGGCGTCGAGTACCGCGAGTCACTCAAACCCCTGCTGGCCAAACTGCCCCCGCGAGAACGGCAGATCATCATGCTGCGGTTCTTCGCCAATATGACCCAGTCGCAGATCGGCGAGGAGGTCGGGATCTCGCAGATGCACGTCTCCCGGCTCCTGACCAGGACGCTGTCGCAGCTCCGCGAGGGTCTCATCGCGGACTAGGCCGCACGTCACGGGGGCCTTCACGGGAGCCTTCACAGGGGCCTTCACGGAAGCCTTCACGGGGGAACACCACCACGGCGAGCCGCACGGGGGATCGCCGGCCCGCACCACCCGAAGCCTGTACTACTGACAGACCGTCAGCCACACTGGGCCGATGCGACGGAAGACGATCGTCTCCGCATCCGCCTCAGCCGCGGCGGCCGCACTCGCCCTGGGAGCCGTTCTCGCAGGTTGCGGCGGCACCGACCGCGACGCCTACGTCGCCTCCGAGGCGGCAGGCCCCGGCTCGTCCTCCCACCCGGTGGGCGGAGCCGTTCCGCCCGATCAGGGCGTCGAGATGCACTCCTTGCCCGCGGCACCATCCGGCCGCACTCCGGGCTCGCCCGGCCCGGGCCGCTCACGGCCCCCGGCCGCAGCGTCTTCTCCGCAGAGCTCTCCCGCGGCATCGCAGCCCCGGGCAGACACCGGCTCCTCCGGACGCGGCGCGGCTCCGGCTCCGCGCACGAGTACACAAACTCCTTCACTCGCCCCGCGCCCTGACCCCGCCAGCCCCGCGCGCCCCGTACGTCCCTCGACTCCCGTCACGACTCCGCCGGCCCCCGGACAACCGCCACAGCCGCCACGACCGCCCAGCGACGGCAGCAGGCCGCCCTCTCCGGCCCGGCTCGACACCGGCACGCCGCGCCGGTCGGCGGACGACGAAGGCCGGCGCTGGTGCGAGAAGGTCACGGTGCCGCTCACGAACTCCGGAGGCGGCCCCGTCACCACGGGCACCGTCACCTTCGGCACGCACGTGATCGACCTGCTGGGCATCGACTGGGCGACGATCACCTCGGAGCAGCCGCTCCCGGTGCCCGTCGAGGCGGGCGCGGCGGTCGAGGCGACGTGGACCGTGTGCGTCGAGGCCTGGCGCGTGCCGTGGGGCATGCACGTCGAGACGCGCGACGTGAAGGTGGAGTGGGGCTAGCGGCCGCGGCGGCAGCTGCGGCCGTGCCGGCTCAGCCGAGGGCGAGCCACACCACGGCCGCGACGATGACGACCGCCGCGACCACTCCGGCGATCACACCGGCACTCGGGCCGGAGGACCGGGCGGGGGCGGGCGCCGCGGCGCGCCTGCCCGGGGCGCCCTCGTCGACGAAGGCGCGGAACATCTGCGTGCTGCCCGCGGGGTCGTAGCTCTCGGGGTTCTGCTGATGGGGGTTGGCCATAGGCCAGGACCCTAGCGAAGGAGGGAGGGGTGGCGCGCGGCACCCCGCCTCGCCGAGGCACTCCGTCCACTTCGCGCCCTACCTGCGGTTTTACGGGGACCTGTGGATCCTTGGCCCTACCTTTACCCTCGGAAACCCCTTTTCGCTTGCCTGCAGCAACCAAATTCTGGTTCCATCGTTGCCCTAAGCAACTGAAGTGGGGAGGGTGGCGCCATGGCGGCCGAGCAGGAGCAGTACGAAGAGCTCGCCCGGCAGCTCAGCGCCGTCGCCGCCGTCCGGCGCGACCTCGCCCGAGTCCTCCCGGCGGACTGCTCGCCGGCCGCGGCCGTCGTGCTGACGATGCTGCGGCAGTACGGCGAGATGCGCATGGGCAAGCTGGCCGAACTGCTGCTGATCGACATGTCGGTGACCAGCCGGCACGTCGCCTACGCGGAGTCCCGGGGCTGGCTCGAACGGCACCCCGACCCCGCCGACCGGCGGTCCCGGCTGCTGCGCATCAGCCCCGCCGGCGAAGCCCTGCTCCGGCAGGTCTCCGGGCGCTACACCCAGGCGCTCGCGACCTGCCTGCGGGACTGGTCGCCGGAGGACGTCGGAACGCTGATCGAGCTGCTCGGCCGGTTCCGCAACAGCTTCGACGGCTGCCGGACGCGTACGTGAGCGCGGACGTGACCGCGTACATGACCGCGTACGGGCCCGCCCGGGCGGGGACCACGCGCACGCAGACACGCACCACCCGCACGCAGACACACCACCCACACCCGTAGGCGTACACCACACGCCACACTCGCACTGCAAAGGAACTCAATGGCTACGACCACACCGGCCGGTGTGGGGGGCGGCCACGCCAAGCACGGCGGTCAGGACGGCGGCGCCCCCATGACTCACCGGCAGATCATGGAGGCGCTGTCCGGGCTGCTGCTCGGCATGTTCGTCGCCATCCTGTCCTCGACGATCGTCTCGAACGCGCTGCCGGAGATCATCTCCGACCTGCACGGCAGCCAGTCCTCCTACACCTGGGTCGTCACGGCCTCGCTGCTGGCGATGACCGCGTCCACCCCTCTGTGGGGCAAGCTCTCCGACCTGTTCAGCAAGAAGCTGCTGGTCCAGATAGCCCTGATCGTCTACGTCGCGGGCTCGGTCGTGGCCGGCCTCTCGCAGAACACCGGCACGCTCATCGCCTGCCGCGCCATCCAGGGCATCGGCGTCGGCGGCCTGTCCGCCCTGGCGCAGATCATCATGGCCGCGATGATCTCCCCGCGCGAGCGCGGCCGTTACAGCGGCTACCTGGGCGCGACCTTCGCCGTCGCGACGGTCGGCGGCCCGCTGCTCGGCGGCGTCATCACCGACACCGACTGGCTCGGCTGGCGCTGGTGCTTCTACGTGGGCGTGCCGTTCGCGGTGATCGCGCTGATCGTGCTGCAGAAGACGCTGAAGCTGCCCGTGGTGAAGCGGGACGTGAAGGTCGACTGGCTGGGCGCCTTCTTCATCAGCGCCTCGGTCACGCTGCTGCTGGTGTGGGTGACGCTCGCGGGCAAGGACTACGACTGGATCTCCTGGCAGACCTACGCCATGGTCGGCGGGTCGATCGTGCTCGGCGCGCTCTTCGTCCTGGTCGAGTCCAAGGCCTCCGAGCCGATCATTCCGCTGCGGCTGTTCCGCAACAAGACGATCACCCTGTCGTCGGCGGCGAGCCTCTTCGTCGGCGTCGCGATGTTCAGCGGCACCGTCTTCTTCTCGCAGTACTTCCAGCTGGCGCGCGGCAAGTCGCCGACGATGTCCGGCGTGATGACCATCCCGATGATCGGCGGCCTGTTCCTGTCGTCGACGATCTCCGGCCAGATCATCACCAAGACCGGCCGCTGGAAGGCCTGGCTGGTCAGCGGCGGCGTGCTGCTCACGGCGGGCCTCGGCCTGCTCGGCACGATGCGGTACGACACCCCGTACTGGCACCTGGCGGTCTACATGGCGCTGGTCGGCCTCGGCATGGGCATGATGATGCAGAACCTGGTGCTCTGCACGCAGAACCAGGTCGCGCCCAAGGACCTCGGCGCCGCGAGCTCCGTCGTCACCTTCTTCCGCTCCCTCGGCGGTGCGGTGGGCGTCTCGGCGCTCGGCGCGGTGCTCGGGCACCGGGTGACGGACTACGTCAAGGACGGCATCGCCGCGCTCGGCCCGCAGGCCGCGGCGGCCGCGGCCAAGGGCGGCGGCTCCGGCGGCGGCATCCCCAAGCTCGACGCGATGCCCGCGCCGCTGCGGACGGTCGTCGAGAGCGCCTACGGGCACGGTGTGGGCGACGTGTTCCTCTACGCCGCGCCGTGCGCGCTGCTGGCCTTCGTCCTGACGCTGTTCATCAAGGAGGTCGCGCTGCAGGGACGGTCCGGAGCGGCCGCGACGGCCTCCGAGAACTCCGAAAACTCCGGAGACAAGGAAGCCGTCAAGCAGGGCGGCTGACAAGACCCCGCCGGCCGGGGGCGCGGAATCGAGCGGAGACGCGCCCCCCGGTCAGGCGGAACCGGGACCGGAACGGCATGAAGGTCCCGGCGACGGGCCCCGGTGGTGGCGCGCGCAGAGGCAGGGGACGGCCTGCGCGCCACCGCCGGGGCTTCGTTGTGCCTCAGCCTTCGTGTGAACGGTCCCGCATGACCTCGATGCCGGCGATCACCGTGTCGAGGGCGTACTCGAAGTCGCGTTGCCGCATCTCCGTGACGCTCCCCTGCTTGCCCCACCTCTCGGTGACCTCGGCGGCCTCCCGGTAGGTCGCCGTCCACTCCGGGCTGTCGTTGACGACGCTCATCACGTCCCGGAGGTACTCGTCCTCGGAGACGCCCGCGGCCCGGCAGCGCTCCTTGAACAGGGCGTCGATCGTGCAGAAGCCGTAGACGAACTGGAAGAGGGCGGCCAGCGCGCCGGTGATCCGGTCCTGCGGGATGCCGCTGCGGGCCATCACCGTGATCGTGGCGTTCGAGAACGCCATCGAGCGCGGGCCG
>NZ_JBPQTW010000041.1:0-42282 GCF_051386535.1 Streptomyces sp. URMC 127 | reverse complement strand
CCGTACCGCCGTACGAGCAGCCCCGCTCCGCCCAGTCCGCCCCGTCCCCGTCCCCGCAGCGGGCCGACCTCCCTGGAGACAGCCGATGGAACGCAACCCCAGCACGGAACCCCGGCCCGGCGCCGCACCGGTCCGGCCCGCCTCCCTCCGGACCGACCCCTCCCGGACAGACCGCTCCCGGGACGAACCCTCCGGGAACGACCCTTCCGGGAACGACCCTTCCGAGAACGACGTCTCCCGGAATGACCCCTTCCGGATCGATCCCGCCGGCCGTGACATCCACGGCGAGGCCGCCCGCATCCGGGCCCGCGGCGCGGCGACGCCCGTGGAGCTTCCTGGCGGAGTGGTGGCATGGGCAGTGACCACCCAGCCGCTGCTGAAGGAGCTCCTGACCGACCCGCGCGTCTCCAAGGACCCCAACCAGCACTGGCCGGCCTGGATCGGCGGTGACATCTCGCCCGAGTGGCCCCTGTTCACCTGGGTGGCGGTGCGGAACATGTTCACCGCCTACGGCGCCGACCACAAGCGGCTGCGCGCCCTCGTCGCCAAGGCCTTCACCGCCCGCCGCACCGCCGCCCTGCGCCCGCGCATCGAGGCGCTGACCGCGGACCTCCTCGACGGCCTGGCCGCGACCCCGCCCGGCGAGGTCGTCGACCTGCGCGAGCGCTACGCGTACCCGATCCCCATCCAGGTCATCTGCGAGTTGTTCGGCGTGACCGACCCGGACCTCCGCGAGGGGCTGCGGGGCTGCGTCGACAGCATCTTCCACACCTCCGCCGACCCGGCCGAGGTCACCGCCACGTACGCCCGGACGTACGAGCTCCTCGGCGCCCTCGTCGCCGCCAAGCGCACCGCCCCCGGCGACGACATGACCAGCGTGCTGATCTCCGCGCGCGAGGAGGACGGCTCCCGCCTGAGCGAGCAGGAGCTCCTCGACACGCTGCTGCTGGTGATCAGCGCCGGGCACGAGACCACCGTCAACCTGCTCGACAACGCCGTCCACGCCCTGCTCACCCGTCCGGACCAGCTCGCCCTGGTCCGCTCGGGCGCGGCGAGCTGGGACGACGTGATCGAGGAGACCCTGCGCCACCGGTCCCCGGTCGCCAGCCTCCCGCTGCGGTACGCCACCGAGGACATCGAGCTCGGCGGACCCGGGGGAGGAGTCACCCTGCGCAAGGGCGACGCGATCCTCGCCGCGTACGCCGCGGCGGGCCGCGACCCGCAGCTGCACGGCGCGGACGCGGAGAGCTTCGACGTCACCCGGGCCGTCAAGGACCACCTCGCCTTCGGGCACGGCGTCCACTTCTGTCTCGGCGCGCCCCTCGCCCGGCTGGAGGCGGCCGTCGCCCTGCCCGCCCTCTTCGACCGCTTCCCGCGGATGCGGCTCGCGGTGGGGGAGGAGGAGCTGCGGCCGGTGGAGTCGTTCATCTCGAACGGGCACCGGGAGCTGCCGGCCCTGTTGCACGGCTGACCGGCAACGGCGTACGCGGAACTGTGGTGCGGCGTGCGCCGGACCACCGGCGAGGCGTGCGCCGGACCGCCGGCGAGGCGTACGCCGGACCGGGCAAGACATACGCCGGACCGGGACGAGGCGTACGCCACATTCGCGCTCCGGCGGGTGGCGGGTGGGCGACCGTACGGGTGAGCGCTTACGATCCTCTGTTGTGTCCAAACTGACCGACCTGCCGAAACGGATCCTCATCGGCCGGGCGCTGCACAGCAGCAAGCTGGGAGAAACCCTTCTCCCCAAGCGCATCGCCCTGCCCGTCTTCGCCTCCGACCCGCTCTCCTCCGTGGCGTACGCGCCGGGCGAAGTGCTCCTCGTGCTCTCCGCGGCAGGCGTGTCGGCCTACCACTTCAGCCCCTGGATCGCCGTCGCCGTCGTGGTGCTGATGTTCACGGTGGTCGCCTCGTACCGCCAGAACGTCCACGCTTACCCCAGCGGCGGCGGCGACTACGAGGTCGCCAACGTCAACCTCGGCCCGAAGGCCGGCCTGACCGTCGCGAGCGCCCTGCTCGTCGACTACGTCCTGACCGTCGCGGTCTCCATCGCCTCCGGCATCGAGAACCTCGGCTCCGCCATCCCCTTCGTCATCGAGCACAAGACGGCCTGCGCCATCGGCGTGATCGTGCTGCTCACCCTGATGAACCTGCGCGGCGTCAAGGAGTCCGGCAAGCTCTTCGCGATCCCCACGTACGTCTTCGTGGGCGGCGTCTTCGTCATGATCGCCTGGGGTGCCGTCCGCGGCATCTTCATGGGCGACACCATGAAGGCCCCCACCGCCGACTACACGATCCACGCCGAGCACCAGGGCCTCGCGGGCTTCGCCCTCGTCTTCCTGCTGCTGCGCGCCTTCTCCTCCGGCTGCGCCGCCCTCACCGGCGTCGAGGCCATCAGCAACGGCGTGCCGGCCTTCCGCAAGCCCAAGAGCAAGAACGCCGCCACCACGCTGGCGCTGATGGGCGCCCTGGCCGTGACGATGTTCTGCGGCATCATCGGCCTGGCCATGGCGACCAACGTCCGGATGGCCGAGAACCCGGCCACCGACCTGCTCAAGAACGGCACGCCGCTGGGCGACGACTACACCCAGAACCCGGTGATCTCGCAGGTCGCCGAGGCCGTCTTCGGCAGCGGGTCGTTCTTCTTCGTCGTGCTCGCCGCCGCGACCGCGCTCGTCCTCTTCCTGGCCGCGAACACCGCGTACAACGGCTTCCCGCTGCTCGGCTCGATCCTCGCCCAGGACCGCTACCTGCCGCGCCAGCTGCACACCCGCGGCGACCGCCTGGCCTTCTCGAACGGCATCGTGCTCCTCGCCGGAGCGGCCGCGGTCCTCACCTACATCTACGGCGCGGACTCGACCAAGCTGATCCAGCTCTACATCGTCGGCGTCTTCGTCTCCTTCACCCTCAGCCAGACCGGCATGGTGCGGCACTGGAACCGCCACCTGGCCACCGAGACCGACCCGGCCAAGCGCCGCCACATGATCCGCTCCCGCGCGATCAACACCTTCGGCGCCTTCCTCACCGGCCTGGTCCTGGTCGTCGTCCTGCTGACGAAGTTCACCCACGGCGCGTGGGTCGCCCTGCTCGGCATGGTGATCTTCTACGCGACGATGACGGCGATCCGGAAGCACTACGACCGGGTGGCCGAGGAGATCGCCGCCGACGAGGGCCCGGGCGACGAGACCGTCCGCCCGTCCCGCGTCCACTCGATCGTCCTGGTCTCCAAGATCCACAAGCCGACGCTGCGGGCCCTGGCGTACGCCAAGCTCATGCGCTCCGACACCCTCGAAGCGCTCAGCATCAGCGTCGACCCGGCCGAGACCAAGCTGCTGCGCGACGAGTGGCAGCGCCGCTCCCTCGACGTCCCGCTGAAGATCCTCGACTCGCCGTACCGCGAGATCACGCGGCCCGTCATCGACTACGTCAAGAGCCTCCGCAAGGAGAGCCCGCGCGACGTCGTCAGCGTCTACATCCCCGAGTACGTGGTGGGTCACTGGTACGAGCACCTGCTGCACAACCAGAGCGCCCTGCGTCTCAAGGGCCGCCTGCTCTTCACGCCGGGCGTCATGGTCACCTCGGTGCCGTGGCAGCTCGACTCCTCCGAGGCGGCGAAGCTGCGGGCGCGCAAGCGCGCGGAGTGGAACGCGCCGGGTTCGGTGCGCAGGGGCCCGGTGGCGCAGCCGAAGAAGGAGAAGGCGGCGACGAAGAAGTAGCGGAAGCCGCGAATTCGCAGGTGAGGTGGGACGCCCCGTAGACTGGACGGCTGTCCCGCCTCACCTTCTTCTCTTTCCTCGACTCTGGAGCCGACCCCATGCAGAACGAACCGCAGGAATCGCTGGTCGGCGAGGAGTACGAGGTCGAGGTCGGCCCGGTGGCGCACGGCGGCCACTGCGTGGCGCGTACGGAGTCGGGCCGGGTCCTCTTCGTCCGCCACGCCCTGCCGGGCGAGCGCGTGATCGCAAGGATCACGGAGGGCGGGGAGACCTCCCGCTTCCTGCGCGCGGACGCGGTGGAGGTCCTGGAGGCGTCGAAGGACCGGGTCCCCGCCCCCTGCCCCTTCTCCGGCCCCGGCAAGTGCGGCGGCTGCGACTGGCAGCACGCCAAGCCCGGCGCCCAGCGCCGCCTGAAGGGCGAGGTCATCGCCGAGCAGCTGGCGCGCCTCGCGGGCCTGACCCCCGAGGAGGCCGGCTGGGACGGCACCGTGATGCCGGCCGAGGGCGACAAGCTCCCCGCGGGCCAGGTGCCCGCCTGGCGCACCCGCGTCCAGTACGCCGTCGACGCCGAGGGCCGCGCGGGCCTGCGCAAGCACCGCTCGCACGAGGTCCAGGTGATCGACCACTGCATGATCGCCGCCCCGGGCGTGACGGAACTGGGCATCGAGAAGCGCGAGTGGCCGCAGATCGCGACGGTCGAGGCCATCGCGGCCTCGGGCTCCGCGGACCGCCAGGTCATCCTCACCCCGAAGCCGGGCGGCCGCCTCCCGATCGTGGAGCTGGACAAGCCGGTCTCGGTGCTGCGCGTCGCCGAGAACCGCCACGGGGACAAGCAGGTCCACCGCGTCCACGGCCGCCCGTTCGTCCGCGAGCGCGCCGACGAGCGCACGTACCGCGTCGGCGAGGGCGGCTTCTGGCAGGTCCACCCGCAGGCCGCCGACACCCTGATCAAGGCCGTCATGCAGGGCCTCATGCCCCGCAAGGGCGACATGGCCCTCGACCTCTACTGCGGCGTCGGCCTCTTCGCCGGCGCCCTCGGCGAGCGCGTGGGCGACAAGGGCGCGGTCCTCGGCATCGAGTCCGGCAAGCGCGCGGTCGAGGACGCCCGCCACAACCTCCAGGACCTCGACCGCGTCCGCATCGAACAGGGCAAGGTCGAACAGGTCCTCCCGCGCACGGGCATCAAGGAGGCCGACATCATCGTCCTCGACCCGCCCCGCGCCGGCGCCGGCAAGCAGACCGTCCGCCACCTCGCCTCCCTGGGCGCCCGCCGCATCGCCTACGTGGCCTGCGACCCGGCGGCCCTGGCCCGCGACCTCAAGTACTTCGCGCAAGAGGGCTACAAGCCGGCAACCCTGCGAGCCTTCGACCTCTTCCCGATGACGCACCACGTGGAGTGCGTGGCGATCCTGAAGCGCGTGGCCAAGGACGCCTGAGCTGGTTGGTCCGCCGTGGCCGGCCTGACCCGACCTCACCGCATGGCAGGGCAGGACGCTCACGTGCCGTCAGGGCTCGCCGAGATCGTCCACCAGGAGGTCGAGCGTGACTTCCTCGTGGAGGGCGATCCCCAGGGCGCTCATGGCGGGCGTCAGGCCCGGATCCCAGCCGGCCACCACAGGCGGGCCGGCGAGCGGGAGCTGCGGGACGCCCCGGTCCTGGGTGCGGGCGGCGAGCTGTTCGTAGTCCTCGGCGCGCAGTCTCCAGGGCGAGGCGGCGTAGCGGTGCATGATGCGGTTGGCCAGGGCGAGGCCGGGCCAGTCGAAGTCGCCGTGATAGGCGAAGCGGCAACCGCCGGCGGCCAGGGCGTCCAGGAGGGTGAGCACCACCGTGGTGGCGCTGCCCGAGGTACAGACGAGGGGCTGGGGGCACCGGGCGTCGGCGGCGGCTTCCACGACGCGGGGGTTCTCACAGATCCGGACCAGAGTGCCCGGGGGCAGCGCGAGCGGGAAGGCGTGCAGATCGCGCAGGGTGAGGTGGGCCTCGGCGTGATGCGATGCCCTCTCCCGCAGGCTCCGTTCGCGCCAGCCCTCGCCGATCGGCCTCAGACCGTAGGCGAGCACGGTGCTGGACACCTCGTCCGGTGTCACTGCGGCCAGACGCCACAAGGCACGCCGCCCGGCGGCGTCGTCCGGGAACTCGACGCCGTGCGCGAGGGCGATGCCTCGCTGGACGAGCCGGGCGAGCCATGTCCCGTCGTCCAGGCCATGGGCGGAGCCGGTCGTCTCCGCCGCCAGCTCACCGCGGCCACGCGTGACCGGCTGCTCCGCTCCGAGAAGCACGGTGAGCAGGTGCACGGCTTGCTGGAGAGCGGGAACGGCAGTCTCCGGAGCCACCCCTTTGGGCAAGCCCGTGCGACGCAGCCAGTCGTACCACTGGGGGGCCCACGCCTGCGCCTGCAGCGGAGAGGCGTCCAGACAAGCGGCCACCGCCGACCACACCTGCTCCCGCCGGGCCTCGGCGACGGCCCGGATCGTCCGGCGGTCGGTCAGGGGGTGTCCGAGAGCTCGGAGGGTGTCGGCCAGCCCCAGGCCGGCGGCCGACTCGCGCAGCCGCGCGTCCAGAGCGTCGAGTCGCACGGTCACCGTGACGCTCGTCAGGGTCCTGCCCAGCAATTGGGACAGGGCGGTCCTCTCCTGGATGTCCAGACCGGATATCCGCAAGGCGCCCTTGGCTTCGAGGCCGTTGCCCTCCAGGCGCTTGCGTGCGGCTTTCCACAGGCGGTCGAGGCCCGGCCCCGCCAGCCACTCCCGTGTCCCGGCCGGAAGCGTGCTCATACCGGCATCAGGCGCCGGTGGCGGCCGTTCCACGTGTAGTGCAAGGTGGCCACGCCGCGCACGTGGGGGTCGCGCAGACATTCGTAGATGTCCAGGGACGGGACCTCGGGCCAGTTGCCCATGAGCCGCTCGCTGGTGAGGACGAAGTCGAGGTCCAGGTCGACGAGGATGCTGCCCAGCCGGCCGTGGGTGGGTTCGTCGACCTTGGCGAAGGCGTCGTCGAGGAGGATCATCCTCGGAGCGTGCGGCGCGCTCTCGCCGAGGGTCGTGAAGTGGGCGGCGGCAGCGGCGAAGAGCACGAGGTAGGAGAGCACGCGCTGCTCGCCCTGACTGAGCCCCGTGCGACCGGTGAGCCTGCGCTTGCGGCCCGGGGCCGCGTCGTCGACCACGAAGACGTGGAAACGGAACCAGCTGCGGTAGTCCAGGGCTGTGCGCAGATGGACGGCGTAGCCGGCGGACGGGTCGGTCCTGCGGGCGTCCTCGACACGCCGTTGGAGGACCTCGCGGAGTTGATCGGTCTGCTCACGGGCGCGCAGTCCGGAAGGGCTGCGCAGCAATTCCACGGCTGCCCGGACGTCGGCGCCCGCTTCGTCGTCGAGCTTCCACTGCAGCTCCACACCGAGGCCGTGGGACGTGCGCACGGTCTCCAGGGTGTCGTTGAGGGCGGCGACCAGATTCGCCGCGGCGATGACCTGTGCCGACAGGTGATCACCGAGTTCGCCCGCGAGGAACCTCTGGAACACCTCGCGCTCCCGGTCGGTGAGCCGGCCGCGAGCCGCTGCCGCTTGGTCGGCGATCCGTTCGCCGACGAGCGCGACGTCGTGCGAACCGTGGTCGTCGATCAGCCTGCAGACCTTGATCCCGTCGAGCTCTTCGAGCTGTGCGTCGTAGCCGCCGACGAGCTGGTCACGGAGTACGTTGTACCTGTTGAGCAGCGAGGTGTCCGACACGTCGTTGCGGTGCCCGGCGAGGCGTTCCTGCACCGCGTCGGCCAGTTCGCGCAGCGCCCGGATGCGGCTTCGGGCGTCCGACGCGGGCTCGTCCCGAGGGAGTTCCGGAAGGTCCGGCCGGTCCAGGCCCGCACCGCGGAGCACTTCGGGCCTGGCGAGCGCGTGACGAAGCGTGCTCCCGGCTTCGATGACGCTGCTTTCCTGGTCCACGAGCTGCTGGCGGTGGTCCTTCTCCCGCTCCTCCGCGCGGATGCGCGCGTCACGCAGGCCGGCCAGGGAGCGCTGGGCCCCCGGCAGGGCCCGGACGGTGGCCGTGATGCGTTCCTTGGTTTCGGTTTCGCGCGCCAGGATCTCGTCTTCGGCGGCGCCGACGACCTCTTCGAGCGTCCGGAGGGCCTGGCGAGCGGGACGCAGCTGGTCAAGGCTGATCTGATAGCGCTCTTCCGAACGCAGGCGGTCGTCGTGGGCGCGCTCGTACGCCTCGCGATCGCCGCGGCTGTCGCCGACGTCCCTTGCGGCGTTGCTGATGGCCCGGCCGAGGTGCCCGATCCCGGTCTGCAAGGTGGTCAGCGCAGTGCGCACCCGGGACAGTCCGCCGGGATCGGCCGGGAGATCGTGCGCGGTGGCAGTGGCCTCTGCCTCCCCCCGTGCGGCGACGGCGGCGGCGCGGGCCTCTTCCGCCTTGCGTACGGCCTCGGCCACCCTGCCGGTCGCACTGCGCAGAGCGGATTCGGCACTCTCCATCCGGTCCCAGGCATGCGCCAGGCTCCGGGATTGCGGGAATGTGCGCATGTGGAGGGCGAGGGCCCGGCGCCACGATTCGACCTCGTCCAGTTGACCGCGCCGGACGGCGAGCTGCTGATCCGTCTCACCGAGCGCGAGGTCCAGTTCGGCCAGCTTCCGGCGGCGGGTCTCCGCGCGTACGGCAGCACCGATGTATTCGGCGGTGTCCTTCATGTGCCGTCCGCGGAGGGCTCCGAGCCGCCAGCTTCCGTCATGGTGCACGGCGCCGGCGGAGGCGGCTTCCCCGGCCGGTGCCAGCGCTATCGCGCGGAGAATCCGTCCCACGCGCTCAGCGGTGACTCCGCTGTCAGGAGAGGTGACCGGGCGCAGCACGTCGGCGGCCGTCGGGCCTTGTCCTTCCGGTGCGGTCGGAAGGAGAAGGGTGTCGCGCGTGAGCGGGTCGAGAACAGTGCCGTCCGCGGTGACCCAGGCGTCCAGGATGCCGCTTGCCTCAAGGGCTGCCTCCAAGCCCGCCTGTTCGGGCACGGACAGTCCCGGCACGAAGTCCACCAGGTGGAAGAAGGGCGCTCCGGTACCAGGTGTTCGTTGTGTGACACGGTGGTACGGAACAGGCGGCTCCGGGTCGGTCTGCCGGTCCCATTTCTTTCGTTCTTCGATGAGGAGATCGCGTTCCTCGGTGAGCTTTCCGACACTCAGAGCCAGGCGGTCCCGCTGCTGGGCGAGATCTTCTCCGTAAGGGTCCAGCAGAGCGTGAGCGACCTGCTGGACCTCGGCATCGATTCCCGCACGCAGGACCCGCTCCGAGAATGGGACGTCAGGCGAGCTCTCGCAGCGCACTGCCGCCTTGAGCGCGTGGACCGCAGGGCAATGCGGCCCGACCGCCGCGGAGACGCGGTCTGCCCACCCGGCGACCTCGCCTGCGTACGAGGTGCTCTCTTCGGCGACTTGCTTCCGGCCGGCTTCCAGACGGTCCGACGCCTGTTCGACTGCTGCCTCTGCGCGCTCCCGTTCGGTGTCGGCAAGAGCAGCGTCGGTTTGGGCTTCGTGGGCCTTCGCGGCGAGGCTTTCGACTTCTTGGAGCATTCTCAAGCGGTGTTTCACCACCGACTGGGAGTTCTCCAGCTGAGCGTGCCAGACTTCCAGGGCGTCCTTAGTGTCCGCCACGTCCGGGGCGGCCACGGGCTGGTGGCGCACGGTGTGTATGTCACCGTCGGGACTGGCGAGTTCCAGCTCGGCGGAGCCGCTGACATTGTGCTGCCGCAGCGCGACCGTGTCACCGAGGTGACCTGTTGACAGCCCTGCCTTCTCGGCAGCCGAGACCAGTTCCCGGTGTTCCGATCCCAGTTCCGCGATGCGGGTGCCCAGACGGCGGGTGCCTTCGGCAAGCCGTTTCGCGGTGCTCTTCTCGACGAGGTGGGCGGTCATCACAGCGGAGAACGCTGTGTCGGCCGCCTGGTGCAACGCCGCAACCGTCTCGCGGCGCTCCACCAGCTCGGCAAGGCTGCGGTATCCCTCGCTCGCCCGAAGGGCTTTGAGCTCGGTTTCAGCCTTCTGCTGTCTCTGCTGCAATTCCTGCAGCCGCTTGTCCGCCTCCGCCTCCTGGGCGAGCAGATCGCCGGTTCGCTTGGCGGCGTCCCCGGCTTCTCTGCGCCGCTTCCCCAGGAGGTCCAGCTCCCCGATCACTGCGGCCGAGGATGTGCGGAGAACGCCGCTCATGTAGTCGCGGTAGCCGGTGAGGAAGGTGCGAAGTGCCGCGTCGGTCTTCTCCAGCCGGCCGAGTTCGTCCCGCACCGCGTCCAGATCGTGAAGGTTGCGCGCCACCTTCTCGACGACTTCTTCCTCCAGCCCCGGCAGCGTCTCAGCGAGCAGGGAGACGAGTCCGCCGGCTTCGATGCGGTCTCCGACGGTCGGGCGCCGCAGCCGGTGGAGAAGCTGGGTGAGATTGCGGTACCGGGTCATGTCGGTGATGCCGAACAGCTCGCGCGCGACACGGGCCCGGTGCCGGACCGCCTGTTCTGTGACGTTGTCCGCGCCGACGCGCGCCTTGAGTTTGTCGATCGGAAGGGGGATGCCGCCCTCTACGAGTCGCAAGTCCTCACCGACCCGAAGCGGAGTGGTGAAGAAGAACGGCACGGCCTTCTTCGTCGATTTCGAGGCTCTGATCGCGGCACCGAGCGTGAGGAAGCGATCGTCGCCGTCGGCCGCTTCCATGCGGAGCTCTACCCAGAGGTAGCCCAAGCGGTTGGTCTGCTCGAAGCCGTCCAGCATCAGCCACGCGAGCGTGGTCCGACCGGTTCCGGTGGCGTCCAAAGCCCTGGCGTCACCGTCCAGCAGGTACGGCAGCAGCATTTCCAGCGCCTTGGACTTCCCCGCGCCGTTCTTGCCGCGCAGCAGCAGCCGGCCGTCGCTGAACGAGAACTCCTGCTCGTCGTACTGCCAGACGTTGTGAATTCCCGCGCGGTGCAACCGGAAGCGGTGGGAGAACCGCGGCGCGGAAGGCCGCAGCGGAACGGCGGTGTGCGTGTGTCGGCTCACAGCGGCAACTCCTCTTGAACAGCGGGGCCGGGTCGCTCCCCGGCGGTCCGGCCAACAGTGACGCTCGTGGCATAGCGGGCGGCAGCGGCGAGCAGCACCAGGCCGCTCTCCCGAGCGCGTGCGCCGGTCACGTCGGTGACAAGGCGGCCCTCCGGGACCTCCCCGTCGTATCCTTCGGGAACGTCCCGTCCTTCGGAACGCAGGGGCCCGGTGCGGGCCATGAGGCGCATGCGGACGAGGAGGTCCAGCACCGCCTCCTGCAGGGCGTGCGGGTCGTCCAGATATCCCCGCTGCCAGTTGCTGCGTTGCCCGTACTCCGTCACCAGCCCGGCCAGCAGTTCCGCCACCAGCCCGTCCGGAACGGCCACGCCGATCACCAGCCGGCCACCGGTCGCCGGGTGCCCGGGGTCCGGCGGCCGCAGCCTCTCCACCAGCCGCTCCACCAGGAGCAGCGAGGCCTGGGCGAGGGTGCCGGTACCCGGCAGGTGCAGATCGGTCACCTCTTCTTCCGGGTCAACCAGGACCATGCCTTCGGCCCGGATCTCGGCCTCCAGGCCGAGCAGCTCGGAGAACGCCTGGGCTTCCCGTCGCTGCCGGGTGCGCAGCCAGTCCCGCTCGGCGGTGGTCAGCTCGTCGAGATGGACTGCCGGTGTCTCCACGAGCATCCGGCGCACGTAGGTACGGGGACCGCCGAAACCCGGATCGGCTGCCCTTCGGATCAGATCAGCGCCGCTCCGGCTCTGCGTGAGCGGCCCGGCGACGACGACACGGGCGATTTCCCTGTCCACCGTGATCAACGCTTCGCCGCCGTCCTCCTGTTTGACCGCGCCGACGCTCCCCTCGGTCTCCGTGAGCACACCCCATTCGACGAGCTGACGCAGCGCCGCGGCCAGCGCCCGCTTCTCCGCGGCCCGCCCCGTGTCCTCCAGCACGATGCCGGCGTCGGCTGCCGCGGCCCTGATATCGGCCACCAGCCGTGACAGCAGCACTTGCTCCGGGGCCGTCACCAGCACCGACAGCGCCAGGGCGAGGCAGGCATAGGTGCGCGGGGTGAAGGGCGTGCCGGTGGAACGCTCGAGACGGTGCCCCGCTCCCGTACCCAGACCGGCCTTGAACAGCCGGGCATAGGACGTGTCGACGAGCAGGCGGTAGCCGAGCACCTGCTGGAATCGCTTCTGCAGCCAGTCGGCGTGCCTGCGGATCAGGGGGAAGACATCGGCGTGCGGGCCGTTCGCCGTCACCAGCGGATGGGCCAGAAGCAGGCGGCCCGCGCTGCGGCGCTCCGCCGCGAGGCCGGCATCGTGTGCCGAAGGGAGCGTCACGACGCGCTCACCCCCGTCCGTCCTTCCCGGGGAGGGGCGCAACTCTCCACGCACAGCTCCAGCTCGTCCAGCAGCAGCTCCCCGTCGACCGAATCCACCACTGTCCGGGCACCGGTCCTGCGGTGAACGGTGAGGCGGATGTCGAGCTCGGCGTCCTCGCTGCGGGCGGCATGCAGAGCGAAGCCGTGAGGCTGTCCCGCGCCGCCCTCTTCGGACCTGCGGAGCCGGGCGTTGCCCAACGCGGTCGCCAGGAGCTCCAGCAGCAGCGCGAGGGCGGCGGAGGTGAGCCGGACCTGAGCGAAGCGCCCGGAAGCGCTGCGCAGCTCGTCCGCGGCCGCTTGTCTGTCCTCCGCGCGCTCGCGCGCCGCCTGCTGGAGCCGCCGCTTCTGCTCCGAGTGGTCTTCCGCGGCCGAAGTGCGGCCGCGGTGGGCGCGGCTCCCTCGCTCGCGGAGCGCTACCGGGACTTCGACGACCGGACCGGTCCACCAACTCGTGTACGCGGGCACCACTTCGTCCGTGGCCGGTGGAACACCCAGGTGCCGGGCGCTGTAGAGACCGAAGGCGGCCACCGCGATGTCATGCGCCTCCTCCGGGGCCGCTTCGTCGAACCACCGGGCGAGCCGCAGCAGATCCTTGTGCCGCGACATCTCTCCCGAAGCAGAACGGAGCATCCGCTTGGCGTTCGCGAGCAACGACTGCAGCGCACGGAGGGTGGCGTCCCGCAACTGGTCGACCTGGCTCCCCTGCCCGTCGGTGTCGGTGAACCAGCCGCGCAGCCCTTCCCAGTCGGCCTGCTCCCGGCCCCGGCTGCGCTGCACGCGCATCGCCGGCTGTCCGTTCACGCCGGTGGGTGCGCCCGTGAGACCCGCGGCGTGAGCATCGAGGCGGGCCAGGAGACCGGGCAGCTGTGGCCACAGCTCATCGAGAACGGCCGCGATGCGGGGCGACCGGAACGAGACGTCCTCCGAGATGGCCTCGACGTAGTCGAGCAGCAGTTCCTTGAAGCCCTGGTACTCCGCGCTGTTCAGGTCGTACCGCGTCAGCACCTGTCCCAGGTAGGCGTAGAAGTCCCTGATGGAATCGGCGAACTCCGTGAACTGCACGAAGACCGTGCTGACCCGCTCGAGCGCGTCCTGCGGCTCTGCCCCGTCCGGCCTGCCGAGCAGTCCGGCCAGCTCGCGAAGCCCGCGTTCGACGAGTGCGAGCAGTTCGCTGCTCACCTCGCGAGCGGCATCCGCGCCGGAGAGAACCTCGTCCGCGTCCCGTTGGATCCGTTCGCCCAGTTTGGTCAGCTGGTACCGGGAACGGGCCCGCTGGTACTCGGTGATGCTCGACGCCTTTACCGTATGACTGCTGCGCAGCAGGTTGCCCCAGCGCATAAGCTGCTCGAGCCGGGCGGTGACGGTTTCCGTGTCGGCCCCCGCCGCCGGGCCGCCCTGGTCCTGGAGCTTCGCCAGCACGTCGGGCACGGCGAGATCCGCGAGGAGCGTCCCGCAGAACACCCGCATGATCGAGAGGTATTCCAGCCGCTCGGGTGCGCTGAGGTACGCGTAAGCGGATAACCGCTGCCAGGGGCCGTCACGGCCGGCTTCCGACGCCGACTCGGCCGGCTCATGTATCGCCTCGTTCATGCGGACGAGGCTACTGCCACAGCTCCATTGACTTCCTGGATACTCCAAAATTTTCCAAAGAAGGCTCTATAGTGTCTCGTGGGCGGTGCCGCGAGCACGTGCCTCGAAGTTCCCGGGGGGAGGGAAGCCGAGGTCACCGAGCGGTACGGTCAGTGACCCGACCGGGAGCCATGCACAGGGGAGGGTGTTGGTGGCCGAGGAACAGGTGGTCTCCACTGCGGCCCGGAAGATCGCGGATCTGGTCCGTGCGTTCCCGTCCGGAATCTCCGAGCGGGAGCTTGCGGCGGAGGCGGCCGTACGGTTCAGCACGTGCCCGCCGCAACGGCTGCCCCAGCTGGTCACCGAGGCGGTCCGAGGGGGCCTGCTGATCCTTGCGGGCGGTCGCATCCTGCCCGCCGCTCCGCCGGAGCCGAGCAGCCGTCAACAGCCGCTGCCGGGCGGTCCGAAGCCGTCCGAAGGCGACGCGTCACCGGACCGGACGTCCGCTCTGCGGGCCGTCGCGCTCGACATCGAGAGTGTCGTCCGCACGACAGCGACCTCCCCCTACGTCGAACGCCACGTCTTCGAAGCGGCAGCCGTCCGGTTCGGCGCCGACCCGGAATGGGTGGCGGCGGCGCCCCGCTGGCAGCGGTACCTGCGATTCCCCGGAGACACCGAAGAGTTGCGTGACCACGGCGTACGCGACGCCGTGCGAGAGCACGGGATCGCCGCCCGACAAGCGTGGACGGAGCTGCACGCGTTCCTCCAGGATGCCGACGTCGTCGTCGCCTACAGCGGAACGGGGCTGGACTTCCCGGTCGTCAGTGAGGCCGCGAAGAAGGCGGGCGCGAGTGACCCGTTGGCCACGGCACGACCTGTCGATGCCTTATACCTCGCGCACGCCCTGTGGCCGACAGCCCCCTCCCACCGGCTCCAGGACCTGGCGGGGGAGCTCGGCATACCCCGAGCAGGGCTGCGTGCCCACACCGCCGACGGTGACGCGGTCCTGCTCGTCCGGTTCCTGGAGCGGGCGGCCGCCGAGTTCGCCGGCAGGACGGCCGCATTACGTGATCTCGTCGCCGACGTCTGTCCTGATTCCGACGCGTGGCGCCTGATGCGGGAACTCGCCGAAGGGAAGCGGGCCGCCGAGAGAGAACCGTTCGTGTGGGAACAGGCCCGCATAGCCCAGCTGCTGGGCGGTGAGTTCGCGCAGCATCCGCCGCGCCGCACCTCCCGGGGCAGGGCACCGGGCTGTGCCCCCGTCGTCGTGCCGGACGCTCTCCGAGGTGCCGACGGCCGGGTCGAGCCGACCGCGCTGGCCCGTGTGGTGCACGGCGCCCGTGTCGAACCCCGGCCGGCCCAGCAGCGCATGACGGCAGCACTGCACGAATGGACCGACCGTGGCAGCAGCGGTCTGCTGGAAGCACCCACCGGCACCGGCAAGAGCTACGCGGTCCTCGCTGCCGCACTCGACTGGCTCGCGGGCGGGGACGGCCGCACGGCGGTCATCGCCACCTACACCAAACAGCTGCAGAGCCAGATGGCGAAGGACATCCACAGCCTGGAACGGGCCCTGCCCGGCATCCTCGGCGTCGCAGACCTGGTCAAGGGCAAGTCCAACCGGCTCTCGCTCGCGGCCCTCACGAAGTGCCTCTCCGAAGCCACACGCCGAAGCCGCTCCAAGGGCGCGCCCCGCGGTCGCGCCGGCTTCTCCCAGTGGCTCCGCTTCCGGGAGCTCGCCGTCTACCTGGCCCTGCGTCTGCTTGCGGCCAAGGAGCCCCCGCAGTCATGGGGGGCGAGATCCGTCGATCCGGTCGACCTGCCCGCTTTCTTCACCGACTACGCAGGCTCCGGTCTGCCCCTGTGGCTGGAGTCGCTCTCCCAGCGCGACGGCGACTACGGTGCCGGTGCGGGCAATCCCCTCACCGTGCACACCGACACGGTACGGGAGGCCATCGGCAGCCATCGCCTCATTCTCGCCAACCACGCGCTCGTCCTCTCTCATCTGGACGACCTGCAGGCCACCGGGCCGGACGTGCTCCTCGTGATCGACGAAGCGCACGAGCTGGAGAACGCTGCCACGTCCGCGCTCACCATCACCGTCGACTACCAGGACGTAGAAGCACTCCTGTCGGAGCACCGGACGTGGTCCGCGGAAGCTCACCCGGGAGCGGCACGCGACGACGCCGTCTCCGCGACAGCCGACCTGGAGCGGCTGCTCGACGACGAACGGCTCCCGCGGCTCGCAGCCCAGGCCTTCGACGCGCAGGCCAAGGGAGTGGGCGCACGCATCGGTAGCCGGGCGACCACGCTCGCCAGCCCCTACACCGGCACCTCCGGCAGCCGCGAGACCCGGAGGCTGTCGCTGTTACTGGACCGACTCGCCGCATCCCTCGTGGCCTGCCGCATCGCACTGGAGCGGTACGTCGCCCAGCACGGGGCCCGCATCGACCCGCTGGTCCGGGAGCGCCTCCACGCACTGGCGTCGCACACCGACGACGTCGTCACGGCCCTCGACCGCGTCACGTCCGACATCGGTGCCTTCCTCGCCCCCGCCGTGACGCTGGATGAGGCCCTCCCCTCCCGCGTCATCCACATGGAGGAACTGGCCGAGCCCAAGGCCGAACTGCGCTCCTACCGCTTCCGCATCGCCACCAGCCCCGTCGACCTGCCCGCCGATCCGGAGTGGCGGCGCTATCTGGACTCCTTCCGCCGTGTCCACTACGTCTCCGCGACCCTCCGCGTCGGCGGTGACTGGGAGTTCGTACGCAGCCGCCTGGGCTTACCGGAGGACCTGCCGGCCCTGGCCCTGACCTCCCCGTTCGACCTGCGGAACCAGGCCGAGGTGGTGTGTTTCTCCGACTTCCCCTCCTGGGCCGAACAGGAAGAGGGCGCACTGCGCACCGTTGCCCACCACATGGCCGGGTTCGCCGCCGAGATGACACGGGCCCGGCCCGACGGCAAGGGATACGACGGCGGCGGCATGATCCTCACCACCGCCCGGTCGACCGCCGCGGGCATCGGCTTCCACCTCGTGGAGGAACTGCGCTCCCGCGCCCTCGACGCCCCGGTCGTCGAGGCTCTCACTCTCGGTAACGGCCGTGCTTATCAGGCCTTCACCGACAAGGAGGACGGCGGCGGCTTCCTCGTCGGCACCAAAGGTCTCTGGCAGGGGGTCGACGTCTCCGAGGCCGGGCGGCTGCGTCTCGTCTGGATCAACAAACTGCCCTTCGCGCCGTTCGCCGCCCCGATCGTGGAAGCGCGGCGCGCGGCCGTGGCCGAGCGTGCCGAACGTGCGGGCCACCCCGATCCGGACGGCGCCGCCACCGAGCACTACTACCTGCCGTTGGCCGCGCTCCAGCTCCGCCAGGCGGTCGGCCGGCTCATCCGGTCCGACGAACACCGTGGTGTCGTCGTCATCAGCGACCGCAAGCTTGCCGGGCAGAGCAGCCTGCGCCGGTCCTACCGGCGCGCCTTCCTCGGCAGCCTCGACGACGGACTGGAACGCCCCGGCCCGGACACCGGCGACACCGGCGGCGGCAACGTCACCACCATGGCCGAAGGGTGGCGCCGCATCTGGGGGTTCATGACGCGCCAAGGGCTCCTGGACCCCGCCCGGGCGGCGGAACTGTGTACCGACGAGGCCCTCGAACGGCACACGCTCCTGCCGCACACCCGGCGCATCCGCGAACTGGCCCTGACCCCCGAGGAGACCGGAAAGCTGCGGGAACAGGGCCTCCTCGCCGAGGAGGTCAGGGACCGTTGCGCCCGGATCGGTGGCCTGCTGAAGCTCACCCACGAGCCCGTGGAGCTGAAACCCGCCCAGCAGGCCGTCATCACGGCCGCGACCGAGGGCCGGAACGTGCTCGGGCTGCTGCCCACCGGCTTCGGCAAGAGCTTCACCTTCCAGCTGCCCGCTCTCGTCCTGCCCGGCGTCACGCTGGTCGTCAGCCCGCTCGTCGCCCTCATGCACGACCAGGCCCTCGAACTCAACCGGTCCGTCGGGGGAGCGGTGCGGGCCCTGATCTCTCCCCTTCGGGAGTCCAGCAGCAGGGCCGGCAAGACGGAAGTGACGGACCAGCTGCTCGGTCGCGCCGACCACGGCATCCGTCTGGTGTACGTCAGCCCGGAGCGCCTCTGCCAGCGACGCTTCCGGGAGACCGTACGGTCGGCCGCGGCGGAGGGCCGGGTGACCCGCATCGCCGTCGACGAGGCGCACACGCTGGCGCAATGGGAAGACTTCAGGCCGAGCATGCGCCGGGTCAGCCGGTTCCTGCACGAGCTGCGACGGGACCACGGCGTGGCGGTCACCGCGGTCACCGCCACAGCCAACCGCGCCGTCCACGAGGCCCTGCGCGAGGGGCTGTTCTCGCTGCCCGCCGCGGTGCCCGAGCCCGGCTCGGCCGAGGCGGAATCCGAAGCGGGCCGTTCCGGTGTCGTCGGCGGCCTGGTCACGGTCCGCGAGAACCCGATCCGGCCCGAACTGGCCGTCTACCGTCGCTCCCTCGACCGGCCGGGACAGGGCGGTGTCGCCGGGCTGGTCGAGCGCGTCGTCGACGTGCTCGACGGTCATGCCATCCTCTATTGCCTCACCGTCAAAGAGGTCAACACCCTCTACACGCACGTACGCGAGTACGTCGGTGACGCCGGCGTACGCGTGCTGCGATTCCACGGCCGTCTGACGGAAGCGGAGAAAGCGGCCGTCATGACGGAGTTCCGGGAGGCGCCCCGCGAGGGCGACGAGGGCTTCGTGCCGGTCGTCATCATCGCCACTTCCGCGTTCGGGCTCGGCGTCAACAGGCCCGACGTCCGCACCGTGATGTGCGTGTCGCCGCCCACCGACCTGGCCGCCCTGTACCAGCAGGTGGGACGTGCCGGGCGGGACAGTGCGGGCCGGGGAACGGCCGGGCCGGGGCCCGTGAACAGCGGCCTCGCCCTGGCCACGAGCCGGGGGCTGCGCATGGTTCGCTTCATGACCGGCCAGGAACTGGCGGCCTCGCTGCTGCGACGCATGGGAGCCCTCGTCCTCGCACAGGCCGAGGGAACGCTCGATCCGGTGAGGCTGGCCGATTTCCTCATGGCCGAAGACGCCGCGGCCGGGGTGCTCGGTGAGACCGAGCTGGAGGACCGGTACACCCAGGAGCGCTACCGGAGCGGCATCATGCGGGCCTTCAGCGCACTCGCCGACCTGGGAGCCGTCGAAGACCTCGGCGACCACCCGCCGTACTGCGCGGTCAAGCCCGGTGATCTGCGGCCGACGCGGCACGGACCCGAGCTCACCGTCAGCGGCGCGGAGCAACAGGCGGGGGAGCAGCAGGCGGGGGAGGAGGAAGCCGAGGTCGCGCGGATCGAGCGGGCCGTCATCGACACCGCCCTTGCCTGGGAGACGCCCCGGAACGTCGACGTCCGGCTCCTTGACCGGGAACTCGCCGCCCGGTGCACGGGCTACCGTTCGATCGCCCACGGTCCCGCGGCGACCTGGGAACTCCTCGCCGACCTGCACGACCGCGGGCTTCTGGACGTCTCGGCGGCGCCCAGCCGCCGCCTGGTCACCGGCCTGGTCGTACGCACCCGGACCCTGCCCGGCGGCTACCTGCCGCTGCTCGCCCGGCGCGGTCGCCGGGCGATGGAGGAACTGTCCAGGCTGAAGTCGTTCTTCGACTCGAGCACGGTCTGTGCTCAGCAGGTCTTCGCCGACTACTTCGCTGTCGACGACCTTCCCGAAGGCTGTTGCTCCACCGCCCGTTGCCGCTGTTCGGCGTGCTGGGACACCGGCCGCCTGCCCGTGGAGGAACGGCGCCCCGCGATCGCCGAGGCCTTCTACAGCCCGCGCCCCCGCGCGGGCGGCCGTGCCGACACGTCCCTGCGCAACCAGCGGGTCGACCTTCAGGTCCACCGGCTGCTGCAGCTCCAGCCCCAGGGGGTGCACCCGCGCCGGATCTGGCATGCGCTGCGCGGCGACGAATCCGCCTACAACCCGAGGAGCCGCAAGATGATCCCCCTGCCGAAGGCCATCCGGGACAGCCGTCATTTCGGGGGGCGCGCCGACCTCCCCTACGGCGAAGTCGGAGACAGCCTGACGAGGCTGGCCGCCGGGGGAGCCGTCGTCGAAGGACCGGACGGTCTGTGGCGCGCGGTTCGTCCCGGACGACGCCCGGGCTCGGTTCCGGCAGAGCAGCAGGAGGGCAAGGCGTGACCACGATGACCACCGCCGGAGCGGACGCCTGGCTGCCGTACGACGAAGAGCCCGTGCTCACCCCCGCCATGACCGGAGGGCACGAGGCCGCACCCCCCGAGGAGATGGACCGGCTCCGCCGCTACCTTGAGGCGGTCGTCGCCGACCGCCGGTGCCCCGTCCACACGGCGGTCGCCTTCAACGCCGCCTACTTCGGCTACGAAACGGGCGGCGAAGGCTATGGGAACGGCCCCTTCGACCTCGATTCCTTCCCCTCCCTGACACTGGGCGACGAGATACCGGCGCTTCCCGTCGGAGCGCTCGTCCGGATCGAAACGGGCTCCGACCCGCTGTACGCGGAGATCGTTTACAAGGAGGGCCGCCACCCCCGTGCCGAGGCGGGAGCCGACGTGCCGGGGTGGATATCCGGGGCACCCGCCGGTGCCCGGGAACCCGGGGACCACCGGATTCCGGACGGCCCCGTCCGCCGCGAACTCCTGGTCCCCGACCTCACGGCATTCGGTCCCGCGCTTGAGCTGAGCGAGGCCAAGCTCAAGCGGTTCCGGACCCGCCGGAAATGGCTCAACCAGGACGGACACGTCATCGTCGACGCCCGGTACGCCTCCGTCCAGGACGCGGAACCCGGCGGCACGACCGCCTTCGTGCAGCACCTGCTCACCCGCCGGAGGGCATCACTCGTGAGCCCCCTCGTGCCCGTGTCCGTCGCCCACCTGGCCGGCGGCAGCGAGGAGGACCGGCTGCGGGGCGCCCTCCTGGGGCTGCTGGACACGGTCGCCCACGCCTTGCGGACCAGCGAAAAGCTGCGGAGCTGGGGCCATTACGCGCTGACCCGCGGGCGCATCGGGGCCGGTCTGTGCGACGACGGGCCGCTTGGGGGCTCGGATCTGCACACCCTCGCCGGCTCTCTGGAACGCGGAGCCGCCCCGGCCGCCCGCCGGCGGCACGGCCTGGGCGGCTCGCGCACCGTGTACACGGCGATCGGAGCCTGGCTGCGCGGCGTGGACGGCGCCGAGCCGCTGCTGACCGGTGTGGAGTACGCGGTCTCTGTGTGCCGTGCCAACCTCGCGGTCACCGACTTCGTCCGGGGCGACACGGACGACGGCCTGCGCACCGCGAGCGACGTACGGATCACCCTGGACGACGACTTCGAGAGCGGTGGCATCTGGCGGTCCCACCACCCGGGCTCCGAAGAGGCGGACGGCAGCGATCCGCTGCACCCTGCGGGCCGTGGATGGCGGGAGACGCTGGACCCGCCCGCCCCCCGCGAAGCGGTGTTCTCTCCCCAGGGCGTTCCCGCGGAGGAGCCGCAGGCCGACGCCCTGCCTGCCGATTCCCCGCTCGTCGACGACAGGGAACTCGGCCCGTCGAACTATCTGAGGATCAACGACAGCGAAGTCTGCTGGCAGGTGCCGGTGCGCCTCGCCCACATCATGGAAGGCAGGCTGCCGCTGAGCCGGAGGGCCCGGGAGGGGCTGGTCTCCGCCGGCCTGGAAGCCGCCCCCGTGCGCATGGAAATCAGCCACCCCGGAGGCGAGATCGAAGCGTCCGAGGAAGTCCAGAGGGTCGTTTTGGACCTGACCGGGGAAACCGGCATGCTCCGGGAGGTCCAGTGGCCCATCGACTTCTTCCCCGGGCTGCGCCTCCATGTTCAGTGGCCGCGCGGCGGTACGGTCTTCCGGCTCCACACCGTCGAACTGGAGGATCCCGTCGAGGTCGACGGGCAGCTCATCGCCCACTGCTACGACCCCACGGTCCTCACTCGTGAGGGAGCCCCCGGCAGCAGCCGGGACGGTGATTCGGCCGCCGGGCTGGACACCCGGCAGCTTGTCATGCGTGCCGTACGCCGCTTCGGCCGGCTCACTCCCGACGGGCACGCCCTGCTCGACCGGAGCGCACTTCCCAGGGGCATCTACGACACGACTCCGGCCACGCACCAGGTCACCGCCCTCGAACAGGCCGTGGACGAACTGCTCGCCGCACAGCAGCTCTACGCGGCCACCGGCAGCCGCGGCGGAGACGGTGAGCCCCACTACCCGGCACGTCAGGGCGAGCGAGCGATCGCCCTGATCGGCTATGCACCGGATCCCGTGGTCGTCTCACGGCCGGGCCCGGGCACCGGTGCTCCCCCACCGGAAGCGGGGGCGGAACACTTCGTCCACGGCTTCCTCCGGCGCCTGCCCGCGGGCTGGGAGCCGACCGACGCTCAACGCGCCGCCTATCGCGAGCACTGCCGCCACGTCGGGAAGGCGGACGGCTGGGAGCTGCCCCACGGCTACACCTTCGTCACCGCGCACTCCCGCCGGCGCTGACCGAGCTCCACCACCGGATGAGGCCGGCTCCCCGCACCGGCTCCTCCGCGCACCACATCGCACATCGCACATCGCCACAAGAGATCGGGACCGAATGAACGTCCGTTACCCCGTGAATGCAGGACCACCGTTCTCCCCGCCGGATGTCCCGGTCGGCCTGCTCGAGGAACTGTCCGCGGCGCTCGACGGGCTCGGCTGGAGCCTGGACCCGGCCCTCGACGAGCTCACCGCCGAGGAGACCGAGCTCGCACTCAACTCCCTCGGGCCCAAGGACCGCCAGGCCATCATGCGAAACCTCGGCTTCCGTAAGGTGGAGCCGCGGCGCTTCGGCCGCGTACTGAGCGAACAGGTCCTCAAGCGGGTACAGCGGCTGGAACCGGCTCACAAACGTCAGCACGCCGTACACCACCTGACGGCCCGCATCATGAGCGACATCGATGCCGTGGCCCTGCGGCCCGGCTCCGCCGGCGGAGACCACCGGCTCGCCGACCGGTGGGGAGTACGCCTTCTGGGCCTCGCGCTGTTCTCCCACCTCCAGGCATCGGCATACGACGCCCGTCTGCTCGTCTGGGCAGCGAAGCACGACTGGTGCGGCATCCGGGCGGACGACGCCGTACGGGACGCGGTGCACAAGGCGGCTCAGCGGGTGATCGACGCGACTCCCGGCTTCGTCGTAGACACCGCGCGGCAGGAAGGGACGGTGGTCGAGGGCACGGCGCCGGTGGCCGTTCCTTCCCTCCGTGACCTCGCCTCGGCAGGGGAGGGGCTCGAGCGCGTCGTCGGCGAGGCGCTCGCCGCGGCCGACCGCCTGCGCACCGCCCTGCTGGACGGCCGCCCGCCGGCCGACAGCGACCTGGCGCCGCTTGCCGCCGTCGCTCCGGCGTTCACCGGTGCGCAGGCCGTGCTCGCAGCCGCCGGTGTCACCGACACCCCCGATCGCCTCTCCGACATCCGGGGCGCGATCGAGGAGTTGCGCACGACCGCGGAAAGGAAGGAGAAGGACGCCCGGACCCGCCGTGCGGTGGCTACCGTGCTGAACCTCGGCTGTGCCCCGGACAGCGCGGTGGCCGGAGTGATAGCGGACGCCGGACAGCGTGCTGAAGGACTCCTCGCGAAGCAGGAGTGGGACGAGGAGGACGACGCTTTCGCGCACGTCCTCACGCTGCTGGTGCGCCTTGTCGAGACGAGGGAGCAGGGCGACTCGTCCCGGACGTTCACCGACCTCCGGCGAGAGCTGTCCGCGACACATCCCGCGTACGCCGTGGCGGCCGTCTTCCCCGAGCAGATCACCGTGGCCGAGCGGACGGACACCACGGCCTTCCCCGGGACCGAAGAGCCCTCCGAGGGTGAGGAAGAAGCCGCGGAAGGCCCGGACGATGCCGGGGAGGAGGTGCAGGAGGAGGCTGCAGCGTCGGGTGAGGACACCGGCGCGCACGCGGTGGAAGCACAGGTGAGTACCGAGCCCGCTCCGGTCGAGCCCGGTCCCCTTCCCGCCGGCCCCTCGGAGCCGGAGACCGAGCCGGTCCGGCCGGTCGCCGCGGTGACCGACGTGGCCGGCCCGTCCGCCACCACCGGTACGGACGCCGCCGGCGGTGTTCCGGCCGAGGACATCGAGCCGGTCCTCGCCCGTCTCATCGAGGAGAAGCGCTTCGGGCTCGCCGCCCACTTGTCGAGGGCCGCCGACCGGCCGGCGACCGAGTCCGCCGTCCTGCGCCTGGCCGCCGCCGCGACGCTGCTGCGCTCCAGGACCGGCAGCGCGGCTCAGCTCGTCGAGCAGTCGCTCCACGAATGGGACGTGCGCAAGGAGAGCGAAACCGACGCGCTCTCCCTGATCCTGCTGCCCACCCTGGTACGCGTGGCCCTGGTGACGGGCGTGCACGTCGCCGGAGCGCACCTGAGGGCGCTCGCTTCCCAGCTGCCGGACGCACTGCACGAGGTGGCGACCGTGGTGGCCGAGCGCACCGAGCAGAGCGCACTGCTGATCGCGCCGCCTCGTGCCGTCATCGCCGACGTCGCCCAGACGGAGCGTGAGCTCCACGCGGCCGTGGACGCCTGCCGGACCCTGCTCGTCCCTCCGAGGATGCGCTTCCAGCGCGCCAGTGCCATGGTGCAGCGCTGGCTGGCTCCGGCGGGCCGCCTCGGCAGCGTGCTGACCGCGATCGTGAACGGCGGCCCGGACGCGGAACGGCGAGCGGACGAACTGCTGGAGAGCCTCGCCCGGCGGACGCAAATCGAAGCCGCGATCGACGAGATGGACGGCGCCGTGCGCCGAACGGGCGGAAGCGAAATCCAGGGTGCGGGCCGCAACAACGTCCGCCAGTACCTGGAGCGCGTTCGGGACGCCGTACGCGACTGGCGTGCCATCAAGCGTGACCTGGAGACGGGGCGTTCGGAGAAGAACGCGTGGGCGTTCCAGTCCGTTGCCTCTCTGCGGCTCTCCCTCCTCGAACTGCGCGAGCGGGTGGTGGGCGATCTTACGGCGGCGGAAGGAAGTTCCGCCGTCCTCACGAAGGCCACCGCCTCGGTTGCCCGGGATCTGTTCGAGGAGATCTTCGGTGAGCTGGAGGCGGGCAGCAGGCCTGCCGAGACGGGACCCGAGCCGGACGTGCGGCAGGTGCTGGATGTCGAGCTGTACAAGGCGCGGCCCGCTCCGCCCGGCGGGTTGCCGGCGGTGGACACGCTGCTGGAGGCCGTGGACCGTACGTGGGACGAGGCGATCCGCCACCAGCTCGGCCGTGACGAATTCGGCGCGGTCCGCATCATCGCGGATCTCGCCGACCTCGCGATGCTCCCCGCGGCCCACACGCTGACCTCTTCCGAGCAGCGCCGCGCACAGCTCACGGAGCGCGAGAACGAGCGCCGCGCGGAGCTCACCGAGAAGGAACGGCACCTGGCCGCCCGGCTCCGCCGGTCCGAGGCCGACGAGGCGCTCACCGTCGAACAGGACGTCAGCCTCCAGGAGCTGCTGGCCGACGCCAGGGCGGAGCTGGCGAACGACGGGCAGCGGGACCTGGCCGCGGCCCGCCGCAACCTCGACCGGGTCGAGGAACTCCTGCCCCGTTACCGGCAGGAGGCCGCTGACCGGCTGCGTGCCCGGCTGGCCGCGCTGAGGGACGTCAGCGCCGAGGACCGCGAGCGCGTCCTGCGCAACCTGGACACCGACAGCCTGGCCACCGCGGCCGAGCTCGTCTACTTCCTGGAGCTGGGCGAGCCGGTGCCGGAGATCAGGTCGGAGGACTCGCATCTGGAGGCCTTCTTCCCCGCGGTGCCCGACGCACTGCCCGGCGGCATCGACGCGGAACTGATCGAGGCCGTCCGGACCCGCGCCCGGTACCGCGACCACGCGGTGCTGGACTACGCCGCCCTCTCGGAAGGGGAGGCCGAACGGGCCGCTACGGCCCTGGAGCTGTGGAGCAGCCTCGCCGCGGTCGGCGACCGCGCCCGCATCAAGGGGTGGGCGAACCTCACCCCGGCCTTGTCCCTGCTGGGTTACGAGGTGCAGAAGGCCCACCCTCTGGACGACCTGCCGCGCCGCAAGGACTACCGGTTCTTCGAACTCGTGGACGTACACGTCACCGGCCGCGCCTGGGCGCCCGCCTTCGGGTCGCAGATCAAGGACCGGGGAGGCAAGCTGCGCGCCCTGCTGATCTGGGGCAGTCCCGCCGCGAAGCTGCTCATCAGCCGTGCCCTGCTGGACCCCGACGAGAGCAGCCTGCTCGTCGTCCACTTCGGGACGCTGGACAGCAGGACGCGGGCCGAGCTGGCCGCGGCGTCCCAGGGCAGCAAGCCCATCATGGTCGTCGACGACGCCGCGCTGGCCTACCTCGCCGCTCACGGCAACCGGCGGGTCGACGCCGCGACCGAGACGCTGCTGCCGTTCTCCGCGGTCAACCCGTACATCAAGGAGAAGCGCGGCCAGATCGGCCGGGAGATGTTCTACGGCCGGGACCGCGAGCGCAAGAGCATCCACGACCCGGCGGGGACCCAGATCCTCTACGGCGGACGGGGGCTCGGCAAGTCGGCCCTGCTCGCCGATGCGGGCGACCGCTTCGAGGAGCAGCGGCCCGGGGCGTACCGCAGGCTCTACCTCAACCTGGACAAGATCGGCATCGGCAGGGGGACCGCGCTCGGCGCCGAGGCCGTCTGGCCCACCCTGGACCGGGAGCTCATCAGGCTGGGAGTGCTGCAGGAACCCCGGCGCCGCGACCCGCTGCAGGAGGCGTGGCAGAGGGTCACCGGCGGCATCGCCCACTGGCTGGAGCAGGACCCGGACCGGCGGTTGCTCATCCTCCTCGACGAGTGCGACCGCTTCTTCGAGGCGGACGTGCCCGAGTGCACGGAGACCCGCCGCCTGCGGGGTCTCGGTGATGACTCGCGCGGCCGGGCGAAGGTGGTCTTCGCCGGTCTGCACTCCGTGCAGCGTTTCACCCGGCTGGCCAGGAACGGCCCGTTCAGCCACCTGGCCCAGACCCCCACGGTCGTCGGGCCCCTCGCCCCGCAGTTCGCGGCGGACCTGATCGTGCACCCCATGCGCGCCCTGGGCTTCGAGTTCGCCGATGTCGATCTCGTGAACCGCGTGCTCGGTTTCTGCTCGTACCAGCCCTTCCTGCTGCAGATCTTCGGCAGCCGGATGGTGCAGGTCATGCAGCACAAGCGGGCACGGCTTCCGCTCCGCCCGCCGCCTTACACGATCGATGAGTCCGACGTGGACGCGGTGGAGCAGGACGCTTCGCTGCGGTCGGACATCACCGCGGCCTTCAAGGACACCCTCGCCCTCGACGACCGCTACCACGTGATCGCCAACGTCCTGGCCCAGCACGCCCGGGACAACGGTCTGGAGACCCGGCTCAGCGACCGGGAACTGAGGGACGAGTGCGCCGCGTGGTGGTCCCAGGGCTTCGAGCAGCTGGACAGCGAAGGGTTCCGCGCCTATCTGCAGGAGATGGTCGGCCTCGGTGTCCTGGCGCCGAACCACGACGGACAGGGCTGGCACCTGAGGGGCCCCAACGCGCTCCGGATGATCGGCACCGCTCAGGAGATCGAAGCGCGGCTCCTCGGGGCCGCGAAGGAATCGCGGCTGGAGGAGACCGCCGTACTCGAAAGCCGGCCGGTCCTCTCGGACAGCAGGTCCGCCCCGCTCACCGTCAGCCAGATCGACCGTCTGCTGGGGAAGCGCGTCAACCAGGTCCGTGTCGTCGTCGGTACGCAGGCGACCGGCGTGGCGGACGTGGAGCGGACCCTGCGGGAGGTCACCGGCCGGGTGGGGGGCTGGTCGGTGCCCGTGATCGGCAGCGCCAAGGCGTTCCGCCAGGGACTCTCCGACGGCCGTGCCGGCGAGCGGCGGCTGGTCGTCAGCGATCTCTCACAACGCAGCGAGAAGGCCTGCCGGGAGTCCTTCGAGCTGGCCAAGGGCCTGCTGCCCGGCACCGCCGAGGCCACCAGGTCCGTCGTCCTGGTCTCGGGCGTGGCCCAGCTCGGCCTGTGGTCCGAGCTCCTCATGGGCGACGACGCCGCCCATGCCGGCGTCGTGGTGCTGCGCCGGCACGACCTGCGGAGCCTCAAGGACTGGGCCCGGCGCCACGGCCTGTACGAGGCGGACGAACGGCTGACCCGACTGGGGGAGGTCACCGGAGGCTGGCCCCTCCTGCTGGACAAGGCCCGGGCACTGTGCGAGCAGCACCGTGACCAGGACAGGGCGCTGCGGGAACTGGTGTCCTGGCTGGCGGAGCGCGACGGCGCCGAGCAGTTCGTCGAAGCCGTGGGCCTCCTGGAGAACGAGACCCTGGAGGCCGCGTACTCCGGCATCCTGGAGGTGCTCGGCACCGGTTGGCAGGACGAGTTCGACACCAGGGACGCGGCCGAGCTGGCGGGCCTCGCCCCCCACGACGCCCGACGGGCCGTGAGGTGTCTGGAGGCCCTTCAGACGCTGGAACGGGACGGCACTCGCCTGCGCGTCGAGCCGGTCCTGCACGCGGCGCTGGGAGTGGTCGGCGCCAAGGGATGAACCGGTGGTGGGGGCGGTTCCGTTACGGTCCCACCGCTGCCCGGCAGGGGCGATCCCGGCGGACCTCCCGCCTCCGCCCCTGCCGGGCCGGCGTGGTCAGGCCGCCGGGGAGGACACCGTCACGTCCTTGAGGTGCTCCATGACCACCTGGTGCGCCCGCCACCCGTCCGGAAACTTCGGCGGCACGTCCAGGTAGACGGGACTGCTGCGCGGGTGGCGGTCGAGCAGGTCGGTGATGCCGGCACGGGCCACCACGACGCAGGCGAACCGGTGGCGGGAGAGCAGGACGCACAGACGGCCGGTCTCCAGGTGGAAGGCGGAGGCGTCCTGGCGGCCGGAGAGCGGGTGCCAGACGAGGGTCACGTCGAACTCACGGCCTTGGAGACGGTTGGCGGTGTCCACGGTGACGGCCGTGAGACCGCGTGCGGCCAGCCGGGACCGGACCGCGTCCACCTGGACCGTGCGCGCCGCGCCGATCGCGATGCGGGACTCGGCGAGCGGCTCGCCGTTGACCAGGGTGCCGCGCTCCAGGAGACGTGCCGCCGTCGCCGCGAGGGCTTCGGCGACCTCGGGGTCGTCGTCGAGGGTGTGGCGGGCGGGCAGCTCCAGCAGGCCCCAGCCGGATTCCGCGGCGCGGGCCAGAACGGTGTCCCGGGGAGTCGCGCGGTGTGCGGCGCTGCTGTAGGTGAGGACGCGGTCGGCGGCCCGCGTGCCGGAGACGAAGGGATAGAAGGGGTAGAACGCCTGCTGGACGAGTGGCGCTGCCATCTCCGGCAGCCGCCACGAGACGGGCAGCTGGTGGCGCTCCAGGTCCGCGTTGTGGGCGAGGGTGACGTCGACGGCGTTGCGCAGCGGGTCCCAGGTGAGACCGTGCCACCGGTCGGTCTCCACGGTGGCGAAGGGGTCGAGCTGGCCGGGGTCGCCCACGAACAGGACCCGTGAGTCCTCGGGGCCGAACAGCGGAGCCGTTGCGAGCAGGGCGTCCGACCGCATCTGATACGCCTCGTCGACGATGGCCCAGCGCCACGGGGCGCACTTGTCGGCGCTCACGTGCGACCACTTCTTCGCCGTGGAGACCACCACGGGCAAGTCGCGCAGGTCGGTCACGTCCTTGCTGCCCGTCACGTTGGCGTGCCGGCGCACGCGCTCGGGCAGCGTGAAGTCCTTCTTGTGCAGACGGCCCAGTGCCAGGTGGGGGTACTCCCGGGCGATGTTGTCGACCAGGTCGTCCACCTGTTCGTTCGTCTGCGCGACGATCATGAGCTGGTGGCCGGCCGCCGTGAGGTGGCCGGTGGCGCGCTTGACGAGCGTGGACTTGCCGGCGCCGGGAGGGGAGTCCACGACCACACCCCGGCCGGTGGTGGTGTCCAGGCTCGACAGGATGCCCGCCACCGCCCTGTCGGCGCGGGCACCGGGCGTGGCATCGGTTTCGGGTGCCGGGGCGGCTGTCATTCCCAGCTCTCCTCCGCGTCGTCTTCGGTGGGTTCGTACGGTTGCGGCGGACCACCGTGCGTCCACGGCGTGTCCTCGTCGTCGGGCAGGACGGACGGCATGGCCTTGGGATCGGCCGAGGTGTAGATGACGGTCTCGCCGACCTCGGCCAGCGTGCCCGGAGGAGCCGGTGGCTTGCGTTTGCCGAATCCGCCGTTCAGCTGGACCACCACGAGATGGGCGTCACCGTCCGGCAGGACCTCGACGATCTCGGCCTTCTGTCCCGGGCGCGCGGGGCTCTTGACCTCCTTGCCCGCAGCGAGGCGTACGGGCAGCTCGCTGCGCACGGTGACCGCCGGACGCCACAGCGTGGACCCGGGGCGCGTGCCCGGGACGAAACGGTCCTCATCCCGGGCCACGACCTCGCCCGTGAACGCCTCGCCCGCCAGTTCGTACTCCGCCATCACCAGCGGGTCGTCGTAAGCCCGCTGGGCGTCGTACCGCGCCGTCGCCTCCTCCAGGCGCGCCAAGCGCCTGGCCGCGCCGACGGCGTGATCGCGGCGGGCCTGCGGGCGGCCGTCGTCGTCGAGGTAGGCGGCGTACTCGGTGAAGAGGCGCCGGTCGTACGCCCAGCGCTCCGTGACGTGCTCGCCGGCCGGCAGCGCCCGCAGCAGGTCCACGCCGCGCCACACCAGCTGCCAGGTCGGCAGCATCTGGGCCTCCAGCTCGCGGTCGATCTGCCGCCCGGCAGCCTCCCTTCCGCGGCCTTGCGCCTCGTCGTAGCGGGACATGAGCTCGATCAGGGTGCGGTCGAAGACCGGATCGGTCGCCGGACCGGCGGGTGGCCACCGCGTCGGGTCCTCCGTCTCCCGGGCGGCCTCGGCACCGTTGCGTCCGGGAGGCGGGTCGATCCAGGCGAGCAGAGACGCCAGGTGCGAGTCCTCGGACGGGCTCTGCCCGGTGGCCCAGTTGGCGGCGAGCAGCCGGGTCGCGGCCTGGAGCAGGCAGGAACCCGGGAACTCCGCCCGGTCGGCGAACCAGGTCAGCCATTTGCCGAGGGCGGGCACCGACGGGTCCACGGCGTGCGGTCCTTCGACGGCGCGCATCCTGGTCAGCCGGCCGAGCAGCCGGACGTAGGCGATGCCTTCGCCGTTCGGCACGAGGAGCTGCGGCGCGCGCAGGAACCGCCGGCGCTCCTCCTTCTCCTTGCCGCGGCCGGCGGTGTACGTATCCGTCTCAGCCGTGCGGCACGCCTCGATGTACGGAAGCAGGAGCCCCGCGAGGCGCTCCACGAAGCGGAACCGTTCGGCGCGGTCACGTGGTTGCCGTACGGTCAGGAGCACCGGGTGGTCCGGATCCGTTCCGGCGAGGGCGGCCAGGGGAGCGCAGGCCTCCCCGGCGAGCGTCAGCGGCACCAGGACGAAGGGGCGCTCTTCCAGGTGTTCGTGGCGCACCGTCGTCAGCCGTTCGGCGCGTCCGGCTTCGGTGGCGTGCAAGCGGGCCACGGCGGCGAGCGGGCTCATGCGACATCCCCTCGGCGCAGCCGGCGCAGCCGTTCGGCGGCGCGCAGTTGGACGACGGCGGCGGCTTCCGCGGGCCCCGGCTCGTGCACTCCGCCGAGGTAGCCGAGGGCGGTGCGGGTGGAGTCGATGCCGGGAAGGGCGTTGCGCACCACGCTGCCCAGCCGGGTGGGCGAGGCGCACTCCGTCGCCTCGTCGCGGCAGTAGCGTGCCATCTCGCAGAACGACAGGCAGTCGGGCGTGTAGGAGGCGTCCAGCGCCCCTACGGAGGCGGTGAGTTCGGTCTCCTCGCGGTCGGTGTCGAGGGTCGCTGTCGGCGGGAGGCCGAGCGCCAGCTGGTCGGCGCGGCGCAGCCGGGTCAGCTGGAAGCGCAGGGCGTCGAGCTCCTGCCTGAGGTCCACCAGCCGTCCGTAGGGCCGGTTGGAGAAGTCTTTCGGGCAGATGAGCAGGAATTCGTGGGCGATCTGCCCGGTGTCCAGGCCGAGGGCTTCGAAGGCGTGGTGCAGTGCGAGCACGGACACGGCGGCCTGCTTCGCCGTCTGAGCGACGGCCGCCGGGTTCGCCTGCCCGTCGATCGCGGGGAACGAGCGGATCTCGGCCACGTAGAACTTCCCGCCGACGCGGTGGGTCAGTGCGTGGGGTTCCAGGTAGGCCGTCTGCCCGGCGACCTCCAGGGTGAGGACGGGCCGGTCGAGGATCAGCCGCGCGTCGCTGCCGGAGGCCAGGTGCTTCAGGAGACGGTGGGTTTCGCCGGCGCGCCGCACGACGGAGGTGTCACCGCCCACGTCGTTCAGATCGGCGACCGCGGCTTCCTCGACGGGGGCGTTGAGCTGCTCGCGCAGCAGGCGGACGAGCTCCGCGTAGCCGCCCCACTTCACCAGGGCTTCGAAGGCCTGCTCGCGCGCGATGGCGAAGGGGGACTGACCGAAACGGGGTTCGTATCCCATGCGTTGGGCCAGGAGCGCCTTGTCGATGCCTGCGGCATCCAGGACCGCGCGGCGGGAGCACGCCGGATTGGCGGTGAGGGCAGTGATCTTGCGCGCGGTGTACGGCTGAGGAGGGCGTGGACCGCGCAGTGCGGCGAGCCTGCCGTCGGAGGGCTCGAAGGGGTGCTGCGGAGGCATCTTCTCTTCTTATACGAAGTTCCGTGGAGGTACGGGAGGAATCCCGGTGTGCGGCTCAGCGAGTGACGTGACCCGCGTTGCGCAGGGTGTTGTGCAGCGGGGCGGCCCCGAAGAGCTGCTGACCGTCGGTGAGCTGGGTGCGTGCGCGCTCCGCGGACGCGCGGCGCTGGGTGTCGTCGGCCTGCTGATGCACGGCCGCCTCAAGGCGCGCGGCGGAGATCACCCGTTCGGGGTCGAGATCGTCGCTGTCGCACGCGCCGGGGATGTTGAGCGCGAATCGGCCGAGCAACTGCCAGGCGGCTTCCGACGGAGGATGGCCCGCCGCGCTGAGCCGCTGGATCTGCTCCGCGGTGCCGACGGCGTGGGTCAGGAAGTCGGCGCGCTGGCTGAGCGGGGCGATGATGCGCCGCTCCAGGGGCCAGACCGAGACGGCCAGCAGGCCGCGGGCGGGCGTCAGGCGGTCATGCGTGAGGGCCGCGCAGATGTAGTACGGGCGGGCGTAACCCTGTGCGCTGAAGGACCGTTCCTCGTCGCGGCGGAGCGAGGCGAGCTTGGTGGCGACGAGCGGTTCGGTGAAGAACGCTTCGTACACGGATGAGATGAGCTTCGGGGAGGCCGGTGCCCCGAGCAGCGTCAGGGACTGGTGGACCTGTTCCCGGATGGGAACGGCGCCCTGCACGGATCGTTTTTCCTGCCGCCCCCGGGCCGGGGGCGCGGCGGACGCCGGAGCGCGCAGGGCGATGTCGCGCGTGGCCGGCTCCTCCCCCGAGGTGCCCGCGGCCGCCTCTTCGGCGTCAAGTGCCCGCTCCCAAGCGGTCTCCACCTCGCGCAGCTCACCGCGGATGCGGGAAGCGGCGACGGTGTCACGGGCGCGCCGCGCCTCGCGCAGCTGGGCGCGCAGCCGTGACAGGTGCTCCTCCAGCTCTTCCAGCGATGCGGTCATGCGCCCAGCATAGCGTCCCGGCCATTGAATTCCAAGATGCTCCAAGGAGTTCCAAAGTTCTGCGCTACGCTCGGTGGTGCGCGGCCCGCCGAGACCTCGGCCCGGGCCGGCCGAACTCTGCGTTCCTGCAGGAAGGGTGGGGCATGGCGGACTACACGGCATGGCAGATGCAGCAATGGATGACGGGGGACGAGAGCCTCGTGCGGATCGGGCCGGGGACCGGGGCCGGCGCGGAGGAGATGCCCGGCTGTCCGGCCCGCGATGCGGCCGAGGCCCGCCCGGGCGTCAGGGCGCGGGTGCCGTCGAGGCTGCCGCACGAGCACCTGGAGACCTTCACCCTCGGCCCCGTGTGCGAGGTCCTGGACCTGATCGAGTTCGAAGGCGAGCCGCTTGAGCGGGCCCTCGACGCGCTGCTCGAACGGCCGCGGCCCCTGCACCCCGGGCACCTGGCCTACGCCGAGCACGCCGTCCGGCTCTACGCGGGCCGCCCGGACCCGCACGGCCTCACCCCGGTCAAGCCGTACTGGGTGGTGCGCAAGGACAACGGGCGGCGCTGGGAGCTCTACGCGTCGTGGCGCCGCTACCAGTCGGCCGACGGCAGCGTGCGCGAGTACCGGCGGCTCAGGCACGCCGGCGCCCGCGCGTCGGCGCCGGGCGAGATCGCGATCGCCGCGTACACCGCGGCCTTCGGCTCCAGCGCCTCGTGGCCGCGCCGCTGGCCCCGGGAGTTCGCCCTCCACGCCACGCCGTCGCGGGTCACGCACGTACGGGTCGTCGAGACCGGACTGGCGGACGGCTCGCGCAACATCCAGTTCGAGGGCAGCGTGGACGAGGTCAGGGCGTATTACGACGACTTCGGCGACGCCCGTGTCCGGAGCGTCGTCAAGGGCGGCGTCGAACGGCCCGGCCCCGCCTGTGCCGACTGCAAGCAATTCACCGGTTGCGGTGCCGTGCGCCGCTCACCGGGCGCGCTGGCCCTGCCCTCCCGGAAGCTGCCGCTGCGCAAGGTCTCGGCCGGTGACCTCCGGTACCACGCCGTCTGTCCGGCCCAGGCCTTTCTGCGTTCCCTGCACCTTCCGCAGTCCGACGGGTACGGCGACGCGGTGAAACTGGGTCAGGCCGTGCACGGGTGGATAGAGGCGCTGCACCGGCGCGACGGACGGCCGGCCTGCGCGGCGGCCGACATGCCCGCTCCGGGGGCGAACTGGACGCGTGGCCGGTGGCGGGTGCCCGACGAGGAGGCCGAACTGGGCCGCAGGATGCTCCTCCACCACGTGGACGCCTGCCCGTTCCGGGACGCCGCTCTCATCGAGCGAGCCGAGCCCGAGCCGATCCGCGCCGTCCACGACACAGCCGCTCAGGCCCTTGTCGTCGCCAAGCCCGATCTGCTCTACCGCGAGGACGGTTCCTGGGTGTGGCGGGAACTGGAGACGACGCGCGCAGCGTCCCGCCCGGCCGGTGACCTCCTCGATGCGTACCCCCAGCTCGCCTTGGCCGTCGTGCTACTGGCTCAAGGAGCGCTGGGCGGCGACCCCGGCGGTTCCAGGGTCGAAGTGGAGATCCTCGGGCCCGGCGGATCCGATGCCCGCGTGATCGACCCCACGGACCCCGAGCGCCTGGCGAAGGCGCAGGCCGTGCTCCGGCGGTACGCCGGCCCCTGGCGCGCGGACCACACGTGGGAGGCCAGGCCGGGCCGGCACTGCCGGTGGTGTCCGGTGTCGCGGTGGTGCAGGAGCGCCGTGCGCGATGAAGGCGGTGAAGGCGCGGAGAAGAAGGCTTGACCGCGCATGGCAGGCCGGACGTACCGTCGGGCGAGCGGTTCCGGTGCGGCGCCCGAAGCCGCCGACGGCGCGGACGAGCTCCTGCTCCGGCAGATCGCCGGCGCCCCGGCCCTGCTGTTCCCGCAGCGCGCCGTGCCCGAGCGTGTCATTGGTCCCGACGGGTGACGATTGTCCCTAGGATTGTGGGATGCATATAGCGAGCGCGTTCCCCGGAGGGGTGAGCCGGTGAACAGGTCCGAGGCCACCGATGAGCAGTGGGAGGGGCTGGCCGAGGTCGTCCCGCTGCGGGGGCACCACGCATGGCCCTCCTGGCCCAATCACCGGGCCCTGCCCGAGGAGGAGCAGGAGCCCGGTGCCGGTCAGCGGCGCATGGTCGTGCTGCGGGTCCAGGTCTTCGCGGACGCCCGCGAGGTCGCCGAGCACCTGATGGCGCGGGTGCCGGTGCTGCTGGACCTCACCAGTGCCGACACCGATGTCGCCAAGCGCATCCTGGACTTCTCCAGTGGTGTCGTCTTCGGCCTGGGCAGTGGCATGCACCGGGTCGACACGAACGTCTTCCTGCTGACCCCCGAAGGGACGGAGGTGGCATCGGGGTACCCCGATCGTAGGAAAAGTGATCAGCCGAAACGGTTTGGCTGATTATCTGACACATACGGTCCGGGCATGGACACTCGCTGTGCCCGACCGGACGTTTCCCCCGGCCCGCCTTCCGCTGCCCCTCCTGCGGCCTCCCCTGTTCAGCGGCCCGTCGTAACGGAGTTACGGCTCTCCGCCTTCAAATCGCACCGCAACGCTTCCTTCGCGCTCGGACCGGTGACCCTCTTCCGGGGGCCGAGCGGGTCCGGCAAGTCCAGTGCCCTCCAGGCGTACGGGGTGCTCGCGCGGCTGGCCGGTGGTGATGCTCTGGACGAGGCGCTGTCCGTCGTCGACGGCGGGCCCGGGGCGTGCGTTCCGCAGCAGGCCCGGCCGGACGCCCAGGGGCGGCGCGGCTTCCGCATCGGCTGTACGGTCGAGGGGCCGGTCGGGCCCGTGCGGGTCGATGTCGCCGTGCAGGCCGAGCCCGAGCTCCGCATCGTCGGAGAACGGATGACGGGCGGCGGCCGCACCCTGCTCTCGACGGCGCTGCGCGATCCGGGCCGCCGCGCCGTGGAAGCCGCCTGGCACACCGCCGGGGCCGTGCCCGTCACCCGGGCGCCCCTGCCGGACGACCGGCTCGGTACCGCCCTGCTGCCCCTGCGCGTCGCGGGCAAGACGGCCGGGCAGCGCCTCGTCCTGGACGCCGCCGAACAGGTCGTCGTGGCCCTGCGCGCGGTCTTCGCCTGTGACCCGCGCCCGGAGCTCATGCGCACGCCCGCCGCCGCCGGCGACGGGATGCTGCGCGGCGCCTGCGACAACGTCGCCGCGGTCCTGGACCGTACGCGCCACGAGTGCGCGACCCGTCACGCGGCGCTCGTGGCGGCGGTGGGGGCCGGATGCCGCGTGCCGGTGGACGGGCTGGGCGTACGGGAGGTGAGCGGCGGCCTTCTGCAGGCCGTGCTGGAGCGGAAGGCCGGCGACGGCACGCCTCTGGAGCGGCTCGGGGACGGCGAGTTGCGCTACCTCGCGCTCTGTCTGGTGCTGATGACCGGCCCCGGCGTGCTCGACATGGACCCCGTCGGAGAGGTGCTGCAGGCGCGGCAGGCGCTCACCGTCCTCGCGGACGGCTTCGACCGCTGCCTGGACGCCCGGCAGGCGCGCGAGCTGCTCACCTTGGCGGTACGGATGGGGGAGCGGGGGCATGTGCGGCTGGTGGGTGCGGTGCGGGGCACGGGGAACGGGGGTGCACCGGCGGACGGGGTCTCGGTGGTAGATCTTGGGGGTGAATGCTGAACATGGAAATGAGCGTGCCGGCGAGAGCGGCAGCGAGCTGCGGGTGCTGCAGCGGCGCCTCGCGGACTTCGCCGCCGCGCGCCGGTGGCAGCCGTACCACACGCCCAAGAACCTCGTCGCGGCGCTCAGCGTCGAGGCCGCGGAACTGGTCGAGATCTTCCAGTGGTTGACGCCCGAGGAGTCGGCGCGGGTGATGGAACGGCCGGGGACGGCCGAGCGGGTCGAGGACGAGGTCGCCGACGTCCTGGCGTACCTGCTGCAGTTCTGCGACGCGCTGGGCATCGACGCGGCCGCCGCCCTCGCCGCGAAGATCGAACGCAACGAGAAGCGCTTCCCGGTGCCGGACGGGGGTGCCAATGCGGACGAGGGCGCTCCGGATTCGCCAAATCGTCACTCTCCGGAGTGATTGAGTTATCCACACCCCATCTGGTATCCACAGATTTCTGAATTCCCCTGGCGTTTCCGGCGGTTAGTCATCACTCTGGGTAGTGAGCAGGTGCGGGCACGGAGCAGTCGGGAAGTTGGGGACCGGGTCATGGACGCAGTGCGGCTCATCGGAGCCACCCGGACGGCCCTGGCGCAGGCCAGGGCCGTCCACGACATCGTCACCGAGGCATGGCAGACCCAGGCGCTCGCGGGAGCGGTCGGCGGCCACCTCGCGGTCCACGGGCCCTTCGAGGCCCGCGCCGCCGCGGGGAGTCTGAGCGAGGCCGGGGCGCGTGCGTCCGGCGCGCTGCGTCAGACGCTGCGCGCCGGAGCGATACGCGCCGGGCAGCTGACCGAAGTCCGCGATCCCTGGAGCGCGTTGGCGGGGCTCTGCGGGCTGCTCGGGGAAGTGGGCATCGCCCTGGTGGGGGTCGCCTGCTCCTCCGACGAGGACGCCATGTACTGGCAGTGCATAGAAGCGATAGACGCCGCCGACGAGACGAGCGACAGAGTGCGCTGGTTACAGAGACGGCTCGCGTCGCGAGAGCGTGAGGGCGGTGCCGCGTGAGGCGCGGGCGGTCAGCGGGCATCCCGTCCCTCTGTGGATCCCTCTGTGGATCCCTCTACGGATCTCTCTACGGATCCCTCTACGGATCAGCGGGCATCCCCTCCGTCGACGGACGCGTCGACGGGTGCATCTGCGGATGCACCGGCGGATGCGCCGGCAGGCGCCGGACGTCCGGCGCGCGGCTGCAGGTCCGCGTCGAGCTGCGACAGGTCGGCGTTGAGGGCGGCCATCAGCTCCTCCATCTGCTGCAGCAGGCCCTTCGGCGCGCCGGGCTGTCCGGCGGCGGGCTGGGCGGGCGCCGTTTCGTCGGGCACGGCTTCCTGGGTCATCGCGGCCTCCTCGGCCCCGGCCCTCCCGGTGCGGGAGAGCGGTGTTGCAATCGTCGCCACCGGCAGGGTGCACCGGTGCGCGGGCCGGGCGGTCCGGCTCCGCCCGAGCCAACGACCACCGGCCGCGGCGGACACTGGCCGGGGCTCACCCGCTCGGCGGGGGCGAGGGAATTTCACCCGACCGGGGTGGGTGTACGGGCGCAGGGCGCAGTCGGTTGACGCCTGTTCGGCAGTGCAGGATGGAGGCATGGATCTGCGAATCTTCACCGAGCCCCAGCAAGGGGCGAGCTACGACACGCTGCTGACGGTCGCCAAGGCCACCGAGGACCTCGGCTTCGACGCCTTCTTCCGCTCCGACCACTACCTGGCCATGGGCTCCGCGGACGGCCTGCCCGGCCCGACCGACGCCTGGATCACCCTCGCGGGCCTCGCCCGTGAGACGCGCCGCATCCGGCTCGGCACCCTGATGACGGCGGGCACCTTCCGGCTCCCCGGCGTGCTGGCCATCCAGGTGGCGCAGGTGGACCGGATGTCCGGCGGGCGCGTCGAGCTGGGCCTGGGTGCGGGCTGGTTCGAGGAGGAGCACAAGGCCTACGGCATCCCCTTCCCGAGGGAGAAGTTCGGACGGCTGGAGGAGCAGCTCGCCATCATCACCGGCCTGTGGGAGACGGAGGTGGGCAAGACCTTCGACTACGACGGCATGTACTACCAGCTCACCGACAGCCCTGCGCTGCCCAAGCCGGCCCAGGAGAAGCTGCCCGTGCTCATCGGCGGGCACGGCGCGAAGCGTACGCCGCGCCTCGCCGCGAAGTACGCCGACGAGTTCAACATCCCGTTCGCCTCCGTCGCGGACAGCGAGCGGCAGTTCGGCCGGGTGCGGGCGGCCGCGGAGGAGGCCGGCCGCAAGGGCGACGACCTCGTCTACTCCAACGTGCTCGTCGCCTGCGTCGGCAAGGACGACGCGGAGGTCGCGCGACGGGCGGCGGTCATCGGGCGTGAGGTGGACGAGCTCAAGGAGAACGGTCTGGCCGGCTCCCCGGCCGAGGTGGTCGACAAGATCGGCCGGTACGCGGCCGTCGGCTCGTCCAGGATCTACTTCCAGATCCTGGACCTGGACGACCTCGACCAACTGGAGCTGATCGCCTCCGAGGTCCAGTCCCAGCTGAGCTGACGCCCGCCCCATCCGGCTTCCGGCCCCGGCAGCCGTCCCCTCGGAGGAGCACCCCCGTGACGCCCGCCCCCACCCTTTCCCTGGCCGATGCGCTGGAGCGCGGTCCGCTCGTCCTCGACGGCGGGCTGTCCAACCAGCTGGCGGCGCAGGGCTGCGACCTGTCCGACGCCCTGTGGTCGGCCCGGCTGCTCGCCGACGATCCCGGGCAGATCGAGCAGGCGCACGCCGCGTACGTGCGGGCGGGCGCGCAGGTGCTCATCACCTCCAGCTACCAGGCCACGTTCGAGGGCTTCGCCCGCCGCGGCCTGGGCCGGCCGGAGGCGGCGGAGTTGCTGCGCCGCAGCGTGGAGCTGGCCCGTACCGCCGCGGAGAAGGAGGCAGCAGGGAAGGCAGCAGGGAAGAACGTGTGGGTCGCCGCGTCCGTCGGCCCGTACGGGGCCTTCCTGGCCGACGGCAGCGAGTACCGCGGCCGGTACGGGCTGAGCACCGCCGAGCTGGAGCGCTTCCACCGGCCGCGGATCGAGGCGCTGGTGGAGGCGGAGCCGGACGTCCTGGCGCTGGAGACCGTGCCGGACGTGACGGAGGCGGAGGCGCTGCTGCGGGCCGTGGCGGGCTGCGGGGTGCCCGTGTGGCTCTCGTACAGCGCGGCGGGCGGGTGCACGCGCGCGGGCCAGCCGCTGAGCGAGGCGTTCGCCCTGGCCGCCGGGAACGACCAGGTCGTCGCCGTGGGGGTGAACTGCTGCACTCCCGCGGATGCCGACGAGGCGGTCCGGTCGGCGGCGGAGGCGGCCCGTAAGCCCGTGGTGGTCTACCCCAACAGCGGGGAGGAGTGGGATGCCGCCGCCCGCTCCTGGACGGGGCGGCCGACCTTCGCCCCGGAGCGGGTCAGCGCCTGGCGCGCGGCGGGCGCCCGCCTCCTGGGCGGCTGCTGCCGGGTGGGGCCGGAGGCCATCGCGGCCCTGGCCCGCGCGCTCGACGCGCCGACCGCGTAGGCCCTCGGACGCACAGACCGTCTAGGCCCTCGGACGCGGCGCCCCACGCAAGACGCGACGCCGGCGGATCGGTCGGCAACCACCGTGCACACCAGTCCAGTTGACGCAAGGGCGGGTCCGGGCCACCGGTTCACGGCTAGCGTGGATGCGGACGTGAGCACAGCGTCACCGGGGGACGGAGACCGGGGGTGTGGAGGAATGGGCCGGCAAGCTACCGAGGCGGCAGTCAGGGTGAGACCGGCGGACCTCGCGCCGGGCGCGGTGATCGCGCAGTCCCTGGACAACCAGTGGGTGACCGCCGAGCTGACCAAGGAGATGATCGCCCGCGGGAAGTCGCTCCAGGAGGTCGGGAGCGTACGGGACAAGGAGGTGCGGGCCGAGTACTTCCGCAGTCTGATCAACACTCGCCAGGTGGTGGCCAACCGCGTGTTCTTCTACAACAACGCGGCCGTGAGCTGCGATCTCCTGGAGGGCGGCGCGGCCCGCCGCGCGCACCAGAAGCTGCTGGCGCAGGAGGCCCTGGTGCCTTACCTGCTCACCGAGCGCGACCCCGCCGAGCCCCCGCGCCCCGGAGTGGACTACGACGCGCGGGCGTTCGCCGCCTGGCAGGAGACCCTCGAAGGGATGCCGGCCGGCGAGCGCGTGAAGTGCGTCCGGTTCTCCTGGGAGGACCAGGAGAACCGGGAGGCGACCAGGAGCGCGCTGTTCAACGCGTTCGCCGCGCGCGTGCAGGCGCTGACCGCTAAGGACATCCCCCTCCTGGCCAGGCAGGTAGGGGTGCCGGAGCAGCGGTACGAGGCGTTCGCGGAGCGGATCGGCGAGGTGGTGCGGCGGAGCAACGAGCTCAGCATCCGGGGTGACTTCGTCACGCGCAACCTGCTCTACGAGGAGTTCGTGACGGTGCCGGGGGTCCCGGTCTCCGAGGGCCGGTACGACCGGGCCAAACCGTTCGCCGCGGAGATCAAACAGCTCCTCGACCTCATCTACAACGTGAACCTCGCCGACGCCCTCGGCATGTATCCGCTCACTCCGGCCGGCAGCCTGCGGCGGGTCGCGCTCCAGGAGTGGCGCGACGTCCGTACGACGGCGGGCGGGACGGTCACCGACCCGGAGCAGCTCCTGCTGTTCCTGCAGCGCCAGGCGTTCTCCACGGTGCAGGACCGGCTCGCCCTCACCCCGTCCGCGGTCGACGCGCTCGCCCTGGAGGACATCTGCAGCCTGCGCCAGAGCGACCCCTGGGACGCGTACGTCAGCGCCTTCGACGAGCTGACCGCCGACCCGGCGGCCTTCCAGGAGCGTGTCGGGCCGGTCTTCGAGCGCTACGTCCGGCTCAACTCCGAGATCGTCCGCCTCGCCGAGGCCCGCGGCGACCGGCGGACCGGGGCCAGTAAGTGGCTGCCCGTCATCGAGGTCGTCGTCACTGTCGGCGGGGCGGTGTTCACCGCGATCACCGGTGACGAGTCCTGGAGCGTCGCGGGCAGCCTCGGCGGCGTCTCGGCCAAGTACGGCGGCTCCGTGCAACTGGTGCTCCGCAACCGGCTGGAGGGACGACGCGAGCAGAAGTTCGCCCGGGAGATGGCCGCGGTCCGGTTCGACAGCAGCCGGGAGTGGGAAAGGTTCCACGGCATGGTGCGCCGGCTGCCCGGCTACCGGGAGCAGGGCGGCTCGCCGGCCGCCACCGGCTCGGCCACCGTCCAGGACGACATCCCGGAGTACTGAACCGGAGTACTGAACCCGTGTGCGAAGAGCCCGTGGCAAGTCCTCACGACCGGCTGCACGACTCTCCGTCGGACTCCCTGTCCGACTCACCGTCCAGCCCCCTGACCGACCCCGGTCCCGACCCTCTGTACGAGCGGCTGCGCGCCACCCGCCCCGAGCTGTTCGGCAACGCCCCGGGCGGGATCGACATCCTCCTCGACCCGGCCGAGGTCGAGGAGGCCCGGCGCGCGGTGGGAGGCGCGGCGGGCC
>NZ_JBPQTW010000040.1:0-43094 GCF_051386535.1 Streptomyces sp. URMC 127 | reverse complement strand
CTCGTCCCCCTTGTGCGTGTAGAGGGTGAAGCGCAGGAGCGGGGGCCGGGCGGGGTCGAAACGGCGGGCGCGGTCCTCGGCCAGCAGCCGGGCCAGCTCCGGCCCGGGGTCACCGTGCCCGGTGAGGTCGGCTTCGCGCCAGGGCACCGCCACCTCCCGCGGAATCACCTGCACCGGCCGCCCCTGACCGCGCTGCCGGAACGCGGCCCGCAGGTTCGCGTGCCGGCGCAGCAGACCCTCGGCGGCCGCACGCAGCGCACCGGTGTCCAGCGGGCCTTCGAGGTCGAACGCCACCTGCACCGCGTAGGCGTCAGGAGTTGCGGCGTCGTAGACCGCGTGGAAGAGCAGCCCCTCCTGGAGCGGTGAGAGCGGAAGGACGTCCTGCAGTCCCGGCTTCCTCATTCCCCGGCCCCCCACTCAGCCTCCAGCGCGTCGATCTCGTCCTGGTCCAGCGCGACCAAGGGGAGGTCCGAGGGCGTCCGGCCGCCTGCTCCCGGCCGGGCGGCGTGCGCGGCGAACGCCTCCAGGGCCTGTGACCACAGGCCGCTGAGTTCGTGCACGTCCTTCTCGGACAGGGCCCGCTCGTTCCATGTCCAGGAGGCCACCAGCCCGGGCCCGTCGGCACGGTTTGCGGCGAGGACGTTGACGTCCAGGTGACGTCCCGAGGGCAGCGCGGCGTCAGCGGGGTCGAAGAGGGCGTCGGCTTCCTCGGCCACGGTCCATGCGCCGGTGTCCGCGGCGGAGAAGCGTCCGAGGTAGTTGAAGCCGACTTGCGGAGTGGCCGTCCTGGACAGGCGTGGCCGGGTGGTGGGGTTGAGGTAGCGGGCGAGTCCGTAGCCGATGCCGTGATCAGGGATCGCTCGGAGCTGTTCCTTGACGGTCTTGAGGGCTTGGCCGGCGGCTTGGCCGCCTGCCAGCGCCTGGGCGAGGTCGACGTCGCGGAGGCCGAGCCGTACGGGGAAGACGCTGGTGAACCAGCCCACGGTGCGTGACACGTCCAGCCCGGGAACGAACTCGTTCCGTCCGTGCCCTTCCACGTCGACCAGCAGCTCGGCCCCTGCCCCGCCACGCCGCTGGTCCCGGGCCAGGATCGCTACGGCCAGGGCTGTCAGCAGCACGTCGTTGACGTTGGCATGGAACGCGGCCGGTACGTCGGACAGCAAGGGCGCTGCACGATCCGCGGGGATCGTCACCACCAAGGAGCGCGACGTGCCACCACCCTCCCGTGGTGGCTGATCGGCAAGGAGTGCTCCCGGCCCGTCGAGTACCCGCTCCCACCAGGCCGCCTCGGCGATCCGCTTCGGTTCGCGGGCGTGCTCCACGAGCATGTGGGCCCAGCGGCGGAACGACGTCGGTACGGGAGCCAGGTCGACGGGGCGATCCGCGGCGATCGCTGCAGCGGCTGCGGCCAGGTCCGGCAGCAGAATGCGCCAGGACACCCCGTCGACCACCAAGTGGTGCAGCACGAGCAACAACCGGCCCGGACGGGCACGGCCGGCATCGCACCACACCGCCTGCACCATCACCCCGTCACCGGGCCGCAGCCGCCCGCGTGCCCGGCGTGCCTCGTCCGCGATCACCGGGCCCAGCGCGTGCTCGTCCTCGCCGCCGGTGTCGATCCGCCGGACCAGATCCGCGGCGGTGACAGAGCCGCGAGGGCTGCAGTAGAGCGACCATGCGCCGTCGGCCGGCCGTTCCAGGCGCGTCCGCAGGACGTCGTAGTGATCGATGACCGCCTGCAGGGCACCGGCCAGTTGCCGCTCGGTCAGGTCCGGGGGAGTGGTCAGCAGGACCGCCTGGCTGAACGCGTCGAGCGACTGCTCCTGCCCCTGTTCCCGCAGCCAGTGCATGACCGGGGTGGCCGGTATGCGGCCGGTGCCGGGATCCGAAGCCCGCTCCCGCGCCTCGTCCGCGACGACGACCTCGGCGAGTGCCGCAGGGGTCTGGTGCTGGAAGACGTCCTTGGCGCTCATGGCCAGTCCGGCGGCGCGGGCCTTGGACACGAGCTGGATGGACATGATGCTGTCGCCGCCCAGCTCGAAGAAGTTGTCCTCGGCGCCTACTTCGGCCACGTCCAGCACCTGGGCGAACAGCCCGCACAGCAGCTCTTCCCGCGGCGTGCGCGCAGCCCGCGTCCTCGCCACCGCGGCGAGGCCCGGCGCCGGCAGGGCCGCCCGGTCCAGCTTCCCGTTCGGCAACAGGGGCAGGTCGTCCACCACCATGAACACCGCCGGGACCATGTAGTCCGGCAGGGCGCGCCGGGCGAACTCCCGTACCTCCGCGACGTCCACGGCCGCCCCGGCCTCCCGGACCACGTACGCCACGAGCCGTTTCCCCGAAGGCCCGTGGTCCTGGGGCACCACGACAGCCCTGGCGAGGCCGGGATGGCGGGAGAGGGCGGCCTCGACCTCGCCGGGCTCGATCCGGTGACCCCGTACCTTCACCTGGTCGTCCGCCCGGCCCACGAACGCCAGCTCACCACCGGACGTCCAGCGGACGAGGTCCCCGGTGCGGTACATGCGCGCGCCGGACGGCCCGAACGGATCCGCTACGAACCGTTCGGCGGTCAGCCCGGGGCGGTTCACATACCCCCTCGCCACGCCCGCCCCGGCCAGATACAGCTCTCCCGTCACGCCCGGCGGCACGAGCCGCAAGCCGTCGTCCAGCACGTACGCCCGTACGTTGGCGATCGGTGCGCCGATCAGCGGTGCGGCGTCCGGATCGTCGCCCGCGTACCAGGCTGTTGCGTAGACGGTGGCCTCGGTGGGGCCGTAGATGTTGGCGATCCGGCAGCCCGGCAGTGCCGTACGGAGGTCGCGTACGGTGCGTGCCGGCAGGGCTTCGCCCGCAAGGACCACCGTGCCGGCCGTGACCTCGGTGTCGCCGGCGAGCAGCGGGGACAGGGCCGACGGCACGGTGCTGATCAGGCTGCCGGTCCAGCCGCGGCCCTCGGGCCGCTCGGTCAGGGCGAGGACGTCGCGGACGACCTCGATCGTCCCGCCGGACGCCAGCGGGGCGAACATCTCGAAGACCGACACGTCGAAGTTCAGCGACGTGGAGGCCAGCACGCGGGACAGCTGTCCGGAGCCGAACTCCGTCACGGCCCAGTGGACGAGGTTCGCGGCGCTGCGGTGGGTGACCACCGTGCCCTTCGGCCGGCCCGTCGAGCCCGAGGTGTAGATGACGTAGGCGGGATGGTCGGCACCGGCCTTGCGGGCTTCGGCCGCGCCGAGGTCTCCCGTGGCCCGGCGGCCGGCGTCCTCGCTCGTCCCGGGCTCGTCGAGGACGATCAGCGGTGTCCGCGTACGGGGCAGGCCGGCGGCGACGGCGCTGGTCGTCAGCCACATCACGGGGCGGGCGTCGGAGAGCATGAACGTGATCCGGCCGGCCGGGTATCCCGGGTCGACGGGCAGGTAGGCGGATCCGGCCTTGAGCACCGCGAGCAGGGCCACCATCATCTCGGCCGAGCGGGGCACGGCGAGACCGATCAGGCGCTCCGGTCCCGCACCGCGCCCGGCCAGGTACCGGGCCAGCCGGTTGGCCCGGGCGTTCAGTTCCGCATACGACAGCTCCGTGCCCTCGAAGATCACGGCCGTTGCGTCCGGTGTCCGTGCCGCCTGGGCCTCGAACAGCTCGGAGAGCGTGGCGCTTTCCGCGAGGGCCGCGGGAGCGGGCCTGCTGGTGGCGTTCCACTCCACCAGCAGGCGGTGCCGCTCCTCGGCGGTCAGGACGCCGACCCGGTCCAAGGGCTGCCCGGGGTCGGCGGTCACCGCTTCCAGCAGCAGGCGCAGCCGCGTCACCATCGTCTCGGCGGTGGACCGGTCGAAGAGGTCGGTGCGGTAGTCGAGGCTGCCTTCGAGGCCGCCCGGCGTGCCGTCCTGCGCCGGGGATTCCCGGATGCTGACGGTCAGGTCGAGCTTGGCGACGCCGGCCTCCACGGGCTCGATCGCGCAGTCGAGCCCGGGGAGCGCGGGCGCGGCCTCCGGGGTGTTCTGGAAGGCCAGCATCACCTGGAACAGCGGGTGGCGGGCGAGCGACCGGTCCGGGTTGAGCAGCTCCACCAGCCTCTCGAACGGCACGTCCTGGTGCGCGTAGGCGGCCAGATCGGTCTCGCGGACCCGGCCGAGCAGCTCACGGAAGGAGGGGTTGCCGGAGGTGTCCGTGCGCAGCACCAGCGTGTTGACGAAGAAGCCGACCAGGTCGTCCAGCGCTTCGTCGGTGCGCCCGGCCACCGGGCTGCCCAGGGGGATGTCCGTGCCCGCGCCCAGGCGCGTCAGCAGGGCGGCGACCGCGGCCTGCAGCACCATGAACAGGCTGACCTGGTGGTCCCGGGCGAGCCCCAGCAGGGCTCGGTGCAGCTCCGGAGCGATGCGGAACGCGACCGAGTCGCCGCGGTAGCTCGCCGTGGCGGGGCGGGGGCGGTCGGTGGGCAGAGCGAGCTGACCGGGCAGCCCGTCCAGGGCGCCGCGCCAGTAGGCCAGTTGCCGGGACAGGAGGCTGTCCGGATCGTCCTCGCTGCCGAGGACGTCGTGCTGCCAGAGCGTGTAGTCGGCGTACTGCACCGGCAGCGGCGGCAGGTCCGGTGCCCGGTCCCGGCACCGCGCGGCGTAGGCCTCGCCGAGGTCGCGCGCCAGCGGCGCCAGCGACCAGCCGTCGGCCGCGATGTGGTGCACCACGAGCGCCAGCACCTGTTCCCGGGTGCCCACCGTGAAGAGCCAGGCGCGTAGGGGGAGCCCGGTGGCGAGGTCGAAGGGGTGGCGGGCGGCTGCCTGCAGCACGGCGGGCAGGTCCGCCTCGCTGGTCCGCACGATGTCGAGCACGGGCCGCTGCCAGGTGTCGGCGATGTGCTGGCGCGGCACGCCCTGTGCCTCCGGGAACGTCGTCCGTAGGCTCTCGTGCCGGCCGAGGACGTCACCCAGTGCCGCCTCCAGGGCGTCCGTGTTCACGGTGCCGGACAGCCGTATGCACAGCGGGAGGTTGTACGTCGGGCTCGGCCCTTCCAGCTGGTTGAGGAACCACAGCCGGCGCTGCGCGAAGGACAGGGGGATCTCGTCCGGCCGTGCTGCCGCGCGCAACGGCACGCGTGCGGGGGCCTGCCCGTAGAGCCGCCCGGCCAGGCCCGCGGCGGTCGGCGCGTCGAAGAGCGTGCGGACGGAGATCTCGGCGCCCAGCGCGGAACGGATCCGGGCGGCCAGCCGGGTGGCGAGGAGCGAATGCCCGCCCAGCTCGAAGAAGTCGTCGTCGGCCCCCACCGCGGGGACGCCGAGCACCTCGGCGAAGAGGCCGCAGAGCAGCTCTTCCTGCGGTGTGCGCGGCGTGCGCGGTGCCGGGGGCGCCGCACCGGCTTCGAGCGCCTGCAGCGCTGTACGGTCCAGCTTCCCGTTCGGCAGCAGGGGCAGGTCGTCCAGCACCACGAAGGCCGCCGGGATCATGTAGTCCGGCAGCGTGCGCCGGGCGAAGCCCTGCAGGCCCGCGGCGTCCACCGTGGCCCCGGCCGCCGGCACCACGTACGCCACGAGGTGCTTGCCCGCGTGCTCCCGCTCCTGGGCGGCAACGGCCGCCCGGAGGAGATCCGGGTGACGGGACAGAACGGCCTCGATCTCGCCCGGCTCGATCCGGTGGCCCCTGACCTTCACCTGGTCATCGGCCCGGCCGGCGAACTCCAGCTCGCCGTCGGGGTTCCAGCGGGCCAGGTCTCCGGTGCGGTACATGCGCGAGCCGGCCGGGCCGAACGGATCCGCGACGAACCGCTCGGCCGTCGACCCGGGACGGTTCGCATAGCCTCGCGCCAGCCCGGCCCCGGCGACGTACAGCTCGCCCACCGCACCCGGCGGCAGCAGACGCAGCGCGCTGTCGAGCACGTACACCCGCGTATTGGCGACCGGTGCGCCGATCGGTGCTGCCGGCGGCCACTGCGGGACCCGCTCCGGCAGGTGGTACGCGGTCACGACATGCGTCTCGGTGGGCCCGTAGTGGTTGTGCAGCCGCCGCGCCCCCTCGCCGAAGAACCGCCGCACCGCCGCCGTCAGCGTCAGTGCCTCTCCGGCCTGTGCGACGTGCCGCAGCGCCGGAAGCCCGCGCCCCTGCTCGACCGCCGCGGTGCACACCGCGTCCACGACCAGGTCCGGGGCGAACAGCTCACTGATGCCGTGCCGCTCCAGCCAGTCCACGAGCCCGCCGGCGTCGCGGCGGACGTCTTCGGGGGTGATCACCAGCGAGCGACCGGACGTCAGTGCGGTGAGGATCTCCTGCGCCGACACGTCGAAGCTGATGGTGGTGAACTGTGCCGTGCGACCGGCTCCTTCGCCCTCGCCGCCCGGCATGGCCGTCCTGTGCCACTCCAGCAGGTTCACCGGCCCGCGGCACGGCATGGCGACGCCCTTGGGCCTTCCGGTCGAACCCGAGGTGTAGATCACGTAGGCCAGGTGCTCCGGTGAGAGGGGGCGGACCCGGTCGGCATCGGACAGGTCCGTGCCCGGCCTCCGGCCGACGAGAGCCTCGGTCTGCGGGTCGTCGAGCACCATGCGGGGCACGGCCCCCGCCGCGGGGACTCCGTCCGCAACCGCCGTCGTGGTCAGCAGCAGCGTTGCCTGTGCGTCCTCAAGGACGAAAGAGAGGCGCTCGGCCGGGTGCTGTGGATCGAGCGGCAGATACGCGGCCCCCGCCTTGAGCACCGCGAGCAGCGCCACCACCAGCTCGGCCGACCTGGGCAGGAACAGGGCGACGACCCGCTCGGGACCGATGCCGCGCCGGACCAGCTCCCGCGCCAGCCGGTTCGCGCGCACGTTGAGCTCCGCGTAGGACAGCACGCTGTCCCCGGAGATCACCGCGGGCCTGCCCGGCGTCCGGGCCGCCTGCGCCTGCAGCAGCTCCGGCAGGCTCAGCGGCGGGACCGGCCGCGCCGTGTCGTTCCACTCCTTAAGCAGCCGGCGCCGCTCCCCGCCGGTCAGCACGCCGGTCCGCCCGACGGGCCGTCCGGGACCGGCCGCCACCGCCTCGAACAGCCGGCGGAGCCGTGCCGCGATCGTCCGGGCCTCGTCCTGTGTGAACAGATCCGGCCGGTAGCCCAGCGAGAACCGCAGGTTCTCGCCCGGGAACGCGATGAGGGTCAGCGGGTAGTGCGTCGCGTCGTGGGCCGTCAGACCCGTCACCCGGACGTCCGTCAGGGCCGCCTGCACGGCATCCGTGTCGAGCGGATAGTTCTCGAACACCGTGGTGGTGTCGAACAGCTCCCGCATCCCCGTCATGCGCTGGATCGCGGCCAGCCCCAGGTGCTGGTGCTCCAGCAGCGCCGACTGCTCGTCCTGCAAGCGCGCCAGCAGCTCCGACCAGGATGCGTACGGGTTCCAGCGCACCCGTACGGGCAGGGTGTTGATGAACAGGCCCACCATGTCCCCGACGCCGGGAATCTCCGGTGTGCGGCCCGAGACGGTGGCACCGAAGACCACGTCGCGCCGGTTCAGCAGGTGCCCCAGCAGGGCTCCCCATACCCCCTGGACCACGGTGTTGAGCGTCAGCCCGTGCGCCCGTGCCACGCCCGCCAGCGCCGACGTCAGCTCCTGCGGAAGCTCCCACCCGATCTCCTCGGGCGGGCTCACCGTGCTGCCGCTGCCGGCCGGGGCCAGCAGCGTCGGCTCCGCAACCCCCGCCAGCGCCTGCCGCCAGGCCTCCTCGGCCGCGCCCCGGTCCTGCTCCGCCAGCCAGGCCAGGTGGGTGCGGTACGGCACGACGGGCGGCAGCCCGGCAGCGTCCCCGCGGCGGGAGTACAGGGCGAACAGCTCCCGGACGAGGTTCGGCAGCGACCAGCCGTCGATCAGGAGGTGGTGGCTCAGGAACACCAGGCAGTGCTGCTCGGGGGCGAGCCGCACCAGCGTGAAGCGCAGCAAGGGCGGGCGCGCCGGGTCGAAGCGCCGGGCCCGGTCGTCGTCCACCAGCCGGGACAGCTCCTGCCGCTGCTCCTGGGCGTCCCGGCCCTCCAGGTCCACCTCGCGCCAGGGCAGCGCCACTTCCCGCGGGATCACCTGCAGCGGCTCTTCCGCGCCTTCCTGCCAGAAGCCCGCCCGCAGGTTCGGGTGCCGGTCCAGCAGCGCCGCCACCGCGGCCCGTAAGCCCGCCGCGTCGACGCGTCCGCCGAGGTCGAAGACCAGCTGGACGGTGTAGACGTCCGGCGCCTGCTGATCGAAGGCGGCGTGGAAGAGCAGCCCTTCCTGGAGCGGCGAGAGCGGAAGCACTTCCTGCACGGCCGCGGGGCCGCCCCACACCTCCGCCAGCCGGTCGCGCCGCTCCTGCGTCAGCGCGACCAGCGGCCGGTCCGGCGCGCTGCCCGGCCGCCCGGCGCCCGCCCGGTCCTCCTCGACGGGGACGGCGACCGCGGCCAGAGCCGCCGCGGTCTGGTGCAGGAACACGTCGCGAGGGGTGATGACCAGGCCCGCTTCACGGGCCCGGGACACCAGTTGAATGGAGACGATGCTGTCCCCGCCCAGAGCGAAGAAGCCGTCCTCGGCGCCGGCCCCGTCCACGCCCAGCAGCTCGGCGAAGAGACCGGAGAAGACCTCCTCCTGCGGCGTGCGCGGCGGGCGGCCGCCGGGTGCGGGCGTGACCCCGGGTGCCGGGAGGCTCGCGCGGTCGAGCTTGCCGCTGGGCAGCAAGGGCAGCTCGTCCAGCACCACGAACGCGGCCGGGACCATGTACTCCGGCAGCAGGCCTTGGAGGTGTTCGCGCAGTCCGGCGACCTCCACGGGGGAACCGGTGGCGGCCGGCACCACGTACGCCACGAGCCACCGCCCGGACGGACCGTCCTCCCGCAGCGTTACGGCGGCCCGGGCGACGCCGGGGTGCCGCGCGAGCGCCGCCTCGATCTCGCCGGGCTCGATGCGGAAGCCCCTGACCTTCACCTGGTCGTCCGTGCGGCCCAGGAACTCCAGCGTCCCGTCCGGGCGGCGGCGCACCAGGTCTCCCGTGCGGTACAGGCGGGAGCCCGCCGGGCCGTAGGGGTCGGCGACGAACCGCAGCGCCGTCGTCCCGGGCCGGTTCACGTATCCCCGGGCCAGCCCCCGCCCGGCCAGGTACAGCTCGCCCGCCACCCCCGGCGGCACCAGCTGCAGGGCGGCGTCCAGCACATGGGCCCGCATGTTCCAGATCGGCGTGCCGATCGGCACCGTCCCGGTGAAGCCTTCAGTCCCGGTGAAGTCCGCAGGGCACGCCCAGGCCGTGACGTCGACGGCGGCCTCGGTCGGCCCGTAGAGGTTGTACAGCCGCGCCGCCAGCGTCTTCCGGAACCGTGTGACCAGACCGGCCGGCAGCGCCTCACCGCTGCTGAACACCCGGCGCAGCGTCGTGCAGTCCCGCGCGGCGGGCGTGTCCAGGAAGGCCTGCAGCATCGACGGCACGAAGTGGGCCGTCGTCACCCGCTCCGTACGGATCAGGACCGCGAGGCGCGCGGGGTCCTTGTGCGCCTCCGGCGGGGCCACCACCAGCGTCGCGCCCTCGATCAGGGGCCAGAAGAACTCCCAGACCGACACGTCGAAGGTGAACGGCGTCTTCTGCAGGACGCGGTCGTCCGCGCCCAGGCGGTACTCGGCCTGCATCCAGTGGAGGCGGTTCACGATCGCGGTGTGCGGCACCGCGACGCCCTTGGGCTTGCCCGTGGAGCCGGAGGTGTAGATGACGTAGGCGGGGTGGAGCGGGCCGAGCCTGCCCGTACGACCCGGATCGGTGTCCGGGCAGGCGTCCAGGGCGCCTGCCGCGCCGAGCTCGTCCAGCGCGACGCGGGGCGTGTGCGCGGGCAGGGCCGGCCCGCTGCCGCCGGTGGTCAGCACGGCGACCGGGCGTGTGTCGGCGAGCATGAAAGCGGTCCGCCCGGCGGGCTGGTCCGGGTCGACGGGCAGGTAGGCGGCGCCGGTCTTGAGGACGGCCAGCAGGGTGACGACCAGCTCCGCCGAGCGCGGCAGGGCAACAGCCACGACGCGTTCGGGCCCGGCGCCCCGCGTCATCAGGAAGTGCGCGAGCCGGTTCGCCCGCGCGTTGAGCTCGGCGTAGGTCAGCCCGGTCTTCCCGAAGACCACTGCCGTGGCCCCGGGGGTGCGCGCGGCGCGTGTCTCGAAGAGAGCCGGCAGATCGGTCTCCGGCACCGGCCGTGCCGTGTCGTTCCACGTCGCCAGCAGGTGCTCGCGCTCCTCCGGGCCGAGGATGCCGATCCGGCCGATCGGCTGCCCGGGGTCGGCCACCACGGCTTCCAGCAGCCGCTGGTACCTGCTCACCAGGGCCCGTACGGTAGCGGCGTCGAACAGGTCGGTGCTGTACTCCACGAGGCCGTCGATGCCGGCGGGAGCGCCGTCCTCGCCCCGGCGCTCGGTGAGTTCGACGGTGAGGTCGAACTTGGTCGTGCCCGTCCGCACCCCCTCCGCCCCGGCCCGCAGGCCCGGCAGCTCCAGCCGGGGCTCGGCGGTGTTGTGGAAGGCCAGGGCGACCTGGAACAGCGGGTGATGGGCGAGGGAGCGGGCGGGCCGCAGGTCCTCCACCAGCCGCTCGAACGGCAGGTCCTGGTGCGCGAAGGCCGCCAGGCCGGTCTCCCGGACGCGCTCCAGCAGCGTCCTGAACGACGGGTCGCCGGAGGTGTCGGTGCGCAGGACCAGGGTGTTGACGAAGAACCCGACGAGATCGTCCAGGCTCTCGTCCGTGCGCCCGGCGACGGGGGAGCCGATGGGCACGTCCGTGCCCGCGCCGAGCCGGGTCAGCAGGGCCGCCAGCGCCGCCTGGGCGACCATGAAGACGCTCGCCCGGCCCTCCTTCGCCAGCCCGGCGAGCCCCCGGTGCAGCCCGGCGCTCAGCGTGAAGCGCAGATCGGCGCCCCGGTGGCCGGCCACGGCCGGGCGCGGTCGGTCGGTGGGCAGCTCCAGGCGGCCGGGGAGACCGGCAAGCGCGCTGCGCCAGTACGCGAGCTGCTGCGCCGCAAGGCTCTCCGGGTCCTCCTCGTCGCCGAGCAGCTCCCGCTGCCAGAGCGTGTAGTCCGCGTACTGGACGGGCAGCGGCGGCCAGGCGGGGGCCGTGCCGGTGACCCGCGCCCGGTAGGCGGTGCCCAGGTCCCGGGCCAGGGGTCTCAGCGACCAGCCGTCACCCGCGATGTGGTGCAGGACGAGGACCAGGACGTGGTCGCGGGGGCCGAGCGTGAACAGCGTGGCGCGCAGCGGCCGCTCGACGGCCAGGTCGAAGGCGTACCGGACCGCTTCGCCGACCCTCTCCGCCAGCTTCGTCTCGTCGGTCTCGCAGAACTCCAGGGGCGCGTCCGCCGCGTCGAGGACGTGCTGCCGCGGCAGGCCGGAGCGCTCGGGGAACGTGGTGCGCAGGGTCTCGTGCCGGCCGGTCACATCCGCCAGCGCCGCGGCGAGGGCGTCGTGGTCCACCTCCCCCGACAGCCGTACGGCCAGCGGGACGTTGTACGTGGCGCTCGGGCCCTCCAGACGGTGCAGGAACCACAGCCGGCGCTGCGCGAAGGACAGCGGGACCTCTTCCGGGCGGGGCACGGGGCGCAGCGCCGGCCGGGCGGGCCGCGCTTCGGTGAGCCGTCGGGCCAGGCCGGCGACGGTCGGTGCCTCGAAGAGCAGCCGCACCGGCAGCTCGATGCCCAGCTCCGCCCTGACCCTGCCGGCCAGCCGGGTGGCCAGCAGGGAATGCCCGCCGAGGTCGAAGAAGCTGTCGTCGACGCCGACGGCGGGCAGGCCGAGGACGTCCGCGAACAGCCCGCACAGGAGCTCCTCCTGCGCGGTGCGCGGTGCCCGGCCGGTCGATGCCGCGCCGAAGTCCGGTGCGGGCAGGGCCGCGCGGTCGAGCTTGCCGTTGGGGGTCAGCGGCAGGCGGTCGAGCACGACGACGGCGGCCGGCTGCATGTAGTCCGGCAGCCTGTCCCGCAGGTACGAGCGCAGGGCGGTGACCAGCGTGCCGGCCCGCTGACCGGCGTCGGGGTCGTTGGTGAAGGCCGGGAGCTCCTGGTGACCGGCGGCCGCGGCGGGTGCGTAGACGTCCACCGGCGTGGCCGACGCGGCCTGCGCCGCTTCGGCGAAGACGACGTCGAGGCTCCCGTCACCGGCCGTGCCGCACCATGTCACGGCGACCCAGTAGCCGAGCTCCGCGCCGAGTGCGTGGAACGCCTCCGGGTCGGGATCCGTGCCCTCCTCACGGCCGGGCTCCCGCAGGGGTTCGCCGCCGTCGTCCAGCATCCGCATCGCGGCGAGCTCCCCGGACAGCCGGGCGTTGGGGACCCCCACGAGCCGCAGCTGCCCGGGGCGCCGCGCGGACAGCTCCTCGCGCAGTTCCCGCAGCCCGCCGACGTCCTGCCCCCACCGCAGGCTCCGCACCTCGCTCAGCGCGAGGGGTTTGGCGGGCTGCTTGTGGAGCACCGCGTCGTAGCGGTGCCGGGTCAGCTCGTTGTGGTGCCGGCCGCGCTTGATCCGCAGATCGATGCCGTCGACACCCGCGACGGTGTGCCGCAGGGCGGCGAAGAACTCCGGGTCGACCAGCAGTTCCTTGTCGCGCGCCACGTTCTGCTCGACGGTGCGCCGGATGCGGGCCGCGTCCTTCGAAGGATCGGGCGTGTGCATCTGCACGGCGGTGTGGAAGCACCGCTGGAGGCGGAGGTTGCGGACGTCGCCGACGAACACGGCCCCGCCCGGGACCACCAGATCCGCCGCCTTCGCCAGCACCTCCGTCAGATAGCGGGCGCCGGGGAAGTACTGCACCACCGAATTGATGATCACGGTGTCGAAGAACCCGGCGGGCAGCCCGTCTAAGACGTGGGCCGGCTGGTGCCGCAGCGTCACCCGGCCGGTCAGCGCGGGGTCACGCCCGGCCCGGGCCCGGAGCGCCTCGATCGCCGGGGCGGAGAAGTCGGTCGCCCAGTACGCCTCGCACCGCGGGGCCAGCGGCTCCATCAGCAGCCCGGTGCCGGCGCCGATCTCCAGGACCCTGCGGGGGCGCAGGGACAGGATGCGCTCGACCGTGGCCGCACGCCACTCGCGCATCTCGGCCAGGGGGATGGGCCGGCCGTCGTAGCTGCTGTTCCAGCCCGTGAAGTCCGGGCCGGCCGGGTGCGCGGCGGCGTCCTCGTAGAGCGCGTCGTAGACCGACAGCCACTCGCCGACCTGCTGCGCCTCCGCGTCCGCCTCCGCCGGGCCGTTGCCCGCCGGCCCGTTGTCCATCGGCCCGTTGTCCATCGGCCCGTTGTCCATCGGGTCGTTGTCCATCGCGTTGTCGCCCATCGGGCCGGCTGTTCCCGCCGGCACCGCGTAGGCGACGAGGCGGTTGTCGCCCGGCCGGTGCTCGTGGGCGACGACGGCGGCCTGGGCGAGGCCGGGGTGCCGGGACAGCACGGTCTCGATCTCGCCCGGCTCGATGCGGAAGCCACGGATCTTCACTTGGTCATCGGCCCGGCCCACGAAGTCGAGGACCCCGTCGGCACGTCTGCGGACCAGGTCGCCCGTGCGGTACATGCGGGAGGCGGCCGGGCCGGAGGGATCGGCGACGAACCGCTCGGCGGTCAGGCCCGGCCGGCCGAAGTAACCCCGCGCCACCCCGGCTCCCGCGATGTAGAGCTCGCCGGTCACGCCGGCCGGCAGCGGGCGCAGAGCGCCGTCGAGCACGTACAGCCGCATGCCGTCCAGGGCCCGGCCGATGGGCACGCTGCGGCCGACGCGGTCCCGCGCCCGTACCGCGTGGCGGGCGGCGAAGGTGGTGGTCTCGGTGGGGCCGTAGCCGTTGACCACCACGGTCCGCGGGCAGTGGTCGAGCACTCTGCGGACGGCCGTGGCCGGCACGACGTCGCCTCCGGTCCACACCTGCCGGACACCCGCGAAGCTGCCGGGGAACTCCTCCGCCATCACCTGGAAGAGACCTGCGGTCAGCCACAGCGCCGTGATGCCGCCGCCGGAGACGAGGCGCGCGAGCGCCCCGGTGTCCAGCTCGCCGGGCGGCGCCACGACGACCTGGCCGCCGCTCAGCAGGGGAACCCACAGCTCGTAGGTCGAGGCGTCGAAGGCGTGCGGAGAGTGCAGCAGCACCCGCTCGTGGTCACCGCCGTGCCAGCACCGGTCCGATGCCAGGCTCAGCACGTCCCGGTGGGTGACGGCCACGCCCTTCGCCGCGCCGAGCGAACCTGAGGTGTACATGATGTACGCCAGCTGTTCCGGGTGGCCGTCCACGGCAGGATCGGTGTCGTCCTCGTGGGCGGGGTGTTCGTCCGCGCCGACGACGAGGAGATCCGCGCCGTCGTGCGGGAGGGCTTGATCCTGGGAGGCCTGGTCGGTGAGCAGCACCCGGGCCTCGGTCTCGGCCATGATGGCCTGCTTCCGCGCGGCCGGGTAGCTGTGGTGCAGCGGTACGTAGACGCCGCCCGCCTTGAGCACCGCCAGGACGGACACGACGAGGCCGGCCGATCGCCGGAGCAGGAGGGCCACCCGCGTTTCGGGGCCGACCCCTGCCGCGATCAGCCGGTGGGCCAGCCGGTTGGCCCGTGCGTTCAGTTCCCGGTAGGTCAGCTCCTCCTCGTCCGACCGGACGGCGAGCGCGTCCGGGGTGCGGGCCGCCTGCTCGGCGAACCTGCGCTGGACGGTGCCGGCACTGCAGTCCGCGGGCACGGAGCCCGCGGTGGCGTTCCACGCCGCGAGCCGGCGGTGCTCCTGCGGCGACAACAGCTCCAGCGCGCCGACCGGCCGGCCGGCGTCGGCGTCGGTGTCGTTGCCGGTGCCGAGGATCCGCAGGAAGCGCTGGTGGTGGTCGGCGAGTTCGTCCTCCTCGTACAGCGCGGGGTTGGCGTCGAAGTCGATCCGCGGTCCCTGGTCCTTCGCCCGCTGGTAGACGGTGATCGACAGGTCTTCGACCTGCCCGGCCGACAGGGTGTGGGACGTCGCGGGGGACTCGCCGAACCGCAGGTCGTAGTCGAACGGCATGATGTTGACGACCGGGCCGAACAGTCTCCGGTCGTCGCGGAACAGGTCCAGGTCCCGGCGCAGGTCCTCGTACCGGTAGCGCTGGTGGCGCAGTACGGAGAAGACCTCCTGCGACGCCTGCCGGACGAGGTCGGAGAGGACGGTGTCCGGGCGCACCGCCAGCCGCAGCGGCAGCACGTTCGACACCATTCCCGGTATCTCCTGGGAGCGCGTGGTGTCCCGGCCGGTCACGCCCAGGCCGACCGTGACGTCCCGGGCGCCCGTCATGCGGTGCAGGTAGGCGGCGGTCGCGGCGACGACGACCGCGGGCCAGGTCGTCCGGGCACCGCGGGCCACCGCGCGCAACCGGTCCATGCCCGTACGGGGGAGCTGCGCCGTCACCCGCCGCACGCTCGGTGAGGCCGTTGCGAACCTGTCGGCGAGGCTCGCCGGGTCCGGTACATCTGCGAAACGCTTCGTCCAGTACTGGCGGTCCTGGGCGAACTGTTCGGATGCGCGGTAAGCGCGTTCTTCTTCCAGGAGGAGACGCAAGGGGCCGAACGGCGCGTCGCCGGCCGGCAGGCCGCGCGACAACGCCGTGTAGATGTCGCAGATCCGCCGTATGACGAGCGCCGCGCCGAAGCCGTCCATGACGATGTGGTGGACGCGCTGGTACCAGAAGAACCTGTCCGGCGCCGCCCTGAACAGGGCGCAGGTGAAGAGCGGGACGGACGCCAGGTCGAGCGGTCGCGCCAGGTCGGCTTCCATCCAGGAGAGGGCGGCCCGTCGCGGATCCGGCTCTCCGCTGACATCGATGAGCGGTACGGCCGGGCCGTCCAGCGGGGTGACGATCTGCCAGGGGCCGGCAGTGTCGGTGACGAACCGGACCCGGAGCGCTTCCGCCTCCGCGAAGGCCCGCCGCGCCGCTTCCCCGAGCAGGGCGGCGTCCACGGGGCCGTGGATCTCCAGGTATTCCCCGAGGATGTAGGTGGGGTTGTCCGGGGCCAGCTGCTGGGCGTACCAGATGCCGGACTGGGCGGCCGACAACGGAAGACGGGTGTCCCGCGAATCGAACATACTCTCCCCGCAGAGTCCAGCGACCGATGCAGCCGGCGGTTCGAAGCGTGCTGAGCACACTCGCATCACCGAAGGTGAGGAGTGCTGAGGAGGGGGGACGACGCGTCTGTGAGCCGCCGGCTGCGATGGCATGATCAGTTCAGGTCAGAGCGATCTGCCGATTGTTGAGGGTGCTACCGGATCGTGTCAATGGAACATCACCGGCCAACTCCCGCCTCACAGAACAGGCTTGAGGGCGCTGGGGGAGCGGCCGCATCCGGCCCTCCCGTGCCCGGTCCACCGGCCCGGGGCGCCTTTCCGGCAGCGGGTTGCCGGCGGCTTTCGGCGTCGCCCGGCGATGACCGGAACGGGTACTGTCCGGGCGGGAGTTCACCCGCTGTTCACAGGCGGTGGCCCGAAGCGGAGGAGCCCCAGGCCGCCCACGCCGCCACGGCGAATCCGCCGCCCTCCTTGCGGACCTCCAGGGCGCCCGCCCCGGCGAAGTGCGCGGGAACGACCAGCTCGCGTTCGGCCGCGGCGCGTTCGAGAATACGGCGGCGGCTGGCCGCGGCCCGCTCCGGATCGAGGCAGAAGCAGCTGTTGCAGGCGGGGTGGAGGACCTGCACCGGGCTGTGGAGCAGGTCGCCGGCGAAGACGGCCCGGTCGCTCCCGGACGCGAGCCGCAGCACGGACGAGCCGGGCGTGTGACCGGGCGCGGCCTCCAGCGTGAGGTGTTCGTCGATGCGGTGGGTGCCCTCCCACACCACGGCCTGACCGGCCCGGTGAACGGGCGCGATGCTGTCCTCGTAGAGCAGCCGGTCGTCCTCCTGCAGGCCCTTCCCGTATCCGTTGCGCGGGCCGTAGTAGAAGTCGTCGGCGGCAGGCATGAGGTATTCGGCGTTGGGGAAGGCCGGTACCCACTCCGCCCCGGCCGCGGTGGTGTTCCAGCCGACGTGATCGATGTGCAGATGGGTGTTCACGACGACGTCCACGTCCTCCGGCCGGACACCGGCCTCCGCCAGCCGGCCGAGGAAGTCGCCCTGCCAGTGGTGGAAGTGCGGGGAGCCGGGCCGCTCGCGCCCGTTGCCCACCCCGGTGTCGACCAGGACGGTGCGTCCGCCGCTGCGCAGCACCCAGCTCTGCAGGGCCACGACCGCGGTGTCGCTGTCCGGATCCCAGTGGTCCGGCGCCAGCCGGGCCTCGTTGTCCTTCCACATCTCCCGGGTGGTATCGGGGACGAGGCTCCGGGCGGGGAGGAGGGGGCCCTGCCACTCGACGACGCGGATGACCTCGACGTCTCCCAGGGTGATGCTCTGTACATGCGCGTTGTTCATGTCGTCGACCGTAATCGGGCACGGATGAGCGCCTCAATGCTTGCTCTGCTCGTAGGAATACGTGAGCGTCTCATCTCTGCCGGAGGCCGGCGATAACCTGGCCCGCATGGACGTGGTCAGCGACGCGATCTCCGCCGTGCGCCTCGGGCGCCCCTCCTTCAACCGGGTGCGAGTGGACGGGAGCTGGTGCGTACGCCTGCCCCCGTACGAGGGGGCGGGATTCCACGTCGTCCTGGAGGGGAGTTGCCTGCTGGTTCCCGACGGCGGCGCTCCGGTTCCGCTCGGCACGGGCGACGCGGTGCTGCTGCCGCACGGCAACGCCCACGTGCTCGCCGACGGCCCCGTCGACGCGGCGGCGGTGGAATCGGCGATGCCGTTCGGGCAGTGGATGGCCGAGGCCGAGGCCGCGGCGCCGCGGGCAGGCACCGGACCCGGCGCGGTGGAGCTGCTGTGCGGCAAGTACCGGCTGGACCGCAGTCGCGTGCACCCGCTCATGGCGGAGCTGCCGAAGGTCGTCCACCTGCCCGGCCGCGAAGGAAGCCACCCCGAGCTCCGCGCCGCCATCGGCCTGCTGGGCGGCGAGCTGGACGCCCGGCGGCCCGGTTCGCACACGGCCCTGCCGAGCCTGCTCGACCTGCTCCTCGTCTACATGATCCGGTCCTGGATGGCCGAGAGCACGGCCGGAGCGTGGCCCGGCGCGCTCGGCGACGAGGTGACGGCCGCGGCCCTGCGCGCGCTGCACGCGGACCCGTCCGCGCCGTGGACCAACGACCGCCTGGCCGCGGAGGCGGGCGTCTCCCGTCCCACCCTGGCGCGCCGGTTCACCGCCAGGGTCGGCCGGTCTCCGATGGCGTACCTGACCTGGTGGCGCCTCACCTTCGCCGCGACCCTCCTCCGCGACACCCCGGACACGCTCGCCTCCATCGCCCGCCGCGTCGGCTACGCCACCCCGTACGCCCTCTCGCACGCCTTCAGCAGGGAGTTCGGGACGACACCGGGGCGGTACCGGGCGCGGCTGCAGGGCGGCGGCTGAGCGCGGGGCCCGGCGCTGCGGCTTGCAGGCTCGTAGCTTTCGGCCTCGGGGCCTTCTGCCTCGGGGCCTTCAGGGAAAAGGGACGGGCTCGCCGCTGTCCCGGTGACAGCGGCGAGCCCGTCCTGTGTCTTTGCGGTGAGTCCCGGCGCCGGAAGCGCGGGGCTCGCCGGTCCCTCTACGCCGTGGCGGGTGCCGCCGCCGCGTCGGTGGACTCGGCGTCGTCGCGCGGGATGCGGTGCATGCCCTTGCGGTCGTAGAAGCGGGTGACGCCGAAGCCGAAGAGCACGGCGGCGACGAACGCGATGCCCATGGAGATCCATGCGCGGGTCAGACCCGCGGCGCCCTGCGCGTCGTAGTAGAGGATGGAGCGCATGCCTCCGGTGATCTGACGGAGCGGCTCGAACTCCGAGAGCCCGCGGAAGAAGCCGGGCAGGGCCTCCAGCGGCACGGTCGCTCCGGAGGACGGGACGGCCATGGCGACGAAGACGATGGTGGAGACCAGCATGCCGGGGGTGCCGAAGACGGCGAGCAGTGCCAGCGCGCCGACGCCGACGGCCGCGATCGTGCCCACGGAGTAGAGCCACAGCAGGCCGAGGTGCGAGGCGTCCATGCCGAGGACGCCGACCGTGGCGAGCTCGACGAGGGAGCCCATGACCACGGAGAGGCCGAGCATGAGGACCGTGCCGACGCCCAGCGTGCGGACCCGGGACGTGTGCCGGACGGGCATGCGCTGGCGGAAGGGGCCGAAGTCGGTGTGCAGGTAGCCGAGCGCGGTGTCGACCTGGGAGACGATCGCGTTGGCGCCGAGCACGCCGCAGACGACGAGGACCAGCGCGTAGTAGAAGGCGCTCAGGCCCATGGCGCTGTGCGTGCCGAGCGGGTGGCCGTCCGCCACCTCGACGTTCACCGGGTCGGTGAGCATCAGCTTGGCGGCCGGGGCGAGCTGGGCCTTCTGCGCGGCGGCGCGGCTCAGGAGCTGCTTGCCGAGCTCGGCGGAGGCGGCGTGGGCCGCCTTCTGGTTCGCCTGGCTGGCCATGGAGGAGCCGATGCTGCCGGCGGACTGGTTGGTCAGCACCGTCAGGGTCGGCCGCGCGGCGTCCGCCGGCTTGGGGCTGGACAGCCCCGCCACCGTGGCGGTGAAGTTCTCCGGCACGACGAGCGCGCCGTAGACCTTGCCCTGGCCGAGCCGCTTGTCGGCCTCCTTGCGGCTGACGACCTGCCAGTCGAAGCTGTCGTTGTCCGCGGCGGACTTCTCGATCCCGGCGACGACCTGCTCGCCGAAGTTGAGGTGCTTGCCGTTGGCGTCGGCTCCGCGGTCGCTGTTGACCAGTGCGATGGGCAGGTCGCGCAGGTTGCCCTTGGGGTTCACGTTGCCGCCGACGTAGAGCAAGGCGAACAGGATGGAAACCACCGCGACGATGAGGCCTGATCCGATCCACAGCCGCGGGCTGCGGAGCACGGAGGAGGGCTCGGGGGAAGGCATATTCGCTCCGAGTTATTACCTAGAGTAACTGGATACTAGAGGTATCCAGTACCTAGATAGTGGCAGTATCTTCCAGGAGTGTCCAGTCGTCGCAGCAGGATGCCCGGCCGACGCACCCCCAGCGAGGAATCCGCATGAAGATCTCGGAGCTCAGCCGCACGACCGGCGTGCCGGTCGCCAGCATCAAGTACTTCCGGCGGCAGGGCCTCATGCCCGCAGGCAGGGCGACGGCTGCGACCCTGGCCGAGTACGGACAGGAGCACGTCCAGCGGCTGCGGCTGATCAAGGCGCTGACCACGCTGGGCGGGCTGTCCATCGCCGCCACGCGCGACGTCCTGACCGCCGTCGACCAGGCGCACAGCACCGACGGAACCCTGGGCGCGGTCAGCTACGCCCTGCCGGTGCCCGTCGCGGAGTCCCCGGCCGGTGACGCCGCCCGGGAGGCGGAGATCGGCGCGGCCGCGGAAGCGGAGGTCGCGGACCTGATCGCGGCCATGGACTGGCAGACGCCCGGCACGTCCCCGCACGTGGAGGGGCTGACGGCGGCCCTGAGGGAGCTCAGGCGGCTCGATGCGGACTTCCGCCCCGGCGAGCTCGTCGCGTACGCGCGGCTGGCCCGGTCCATCGCCCGCCTGGACCTCGACCGCGCGGCCGCCTTCGGCGACGACCCGGAGGCCCAGGCCGAGCAGGCGGTCATCGTCTTCGCCCTCTCCGCGCCCGTCCTCGAACTGCTCCGGCGGCTCGCCCAGGAGGACCAGGTCCGCCGCCGCGTCGCCGGGGACGCCCTCGGCGAGCCCGGCCCGGAGCCGGAGGACTGCGGCGCCCCGGGGTCGGATGATCGCGGTGCCCCGGCGTCGGGTGATCGCGGCGTCGCGGACGCAGGGTGACCGGGCGTCGCGGACGGCGGATGACCGCAGCGGACTGACCGGCGCACGCCCACCGCTCGCCCGGCCCGGCGGTCACAGCTTCTCGCTCGAACGTGGGAACCCTGGCGGAGTGGCCACCCTGCCGCCCCTGCCCGCACTAAGGTTCGGGATCCCCTAAAGGTTCACGGCCCCGGGGCGGGGCCGGCACGTGCGGGAGGGAAGCATCGTGTCCAGCTATCAGTACCGGTGTGCCGTGTGCGGCATCACCTGGGACGAGGTCACCAACAAACGGCAAGCCGAGCAGGAGCGCGACCGGCACCGCCGCGAGGCCCACGACGGCGGCGTCCCGGACGGCGACGGCATCCGCGCCCAGGACTCCGAACCCTGGCCCGGCCGAGGGATGCTCCTCGCCGGGCTTCTCCTGATCGTCATCGTCATCTACAGCAGCCGGCACGGCCAGTAGGTCCGAGGAGGGGCACCGCCACGTGCCGTACCGCGAGGGTTGCAGGCAACCGGCGGCGCTACCGTGCCGGGTTGAGGCGGACATCGAACACCGGCGGGATGTGCCGGGAAGAGCCGGTTCGTAGGGTCTGTCGTTGTGACGACGCGCAGGTGGACGGTGTTCCGGTCCCGTCCCGGACGCGCGTGAAGGCACACCCGGTGATGCGCCGCCCGGCGCGTCACGCCACCGAATCGGCAGGGGAGAAAGACTTGTCCGGTCGCAGAAATCTGCTCACGGCGGTGGCCGCCGCCGCTCTTCTCGGTGCACCTCTCGTCGTAGGGGCCCCGGCGTCCGCCGCGCCGGCCGCCCACGCGCCCGCGGCGGCTGCCGCCTCCTGCATAGGCGGCGCGTGGAAGTACGACAAGCCGGCCGGCTGGTCGTACGCCCCCACGGGCTCCGGCTACTACGTCACGACCAGTCGTTGTGCCGACATCCAGGTCAAGCCGGACAACGCCACCGTGATCCAGCTGTGCTACCTGAAGAACCACGACCCCTCCAAGACCACCTGTAAGGGCCAGGTCACGGTGCAGCCCGGCAAGTGGACCGTTCTGGGAACGGACTTCAACGACAACGTCTATTTCTACTTCCGGTTCACGAACGCCAGTGTCCAGAAGACGGGGCTGGTCGCCGCCTGACCACGGCTTGAGCACCGCCTGACGTGACGGCTTCGCGGCTGTCCCTGCCGATCTGACGGGCAGGGACGGCCGCGGAGTCATGTCCGGGGTGAGGGCCGGAGGGAGGCCGGTTAGGGTCACGCCATGTCTTCAGCCTCTGCAGCCGCACCCGCACCCGCACTCGCATCAGCGTCCGCACCAGCTCACACCTTCCGTCCTGCGACCCGCGCCGACCTGCCGGCCGTGCTCGCGCTGCTCGCCGACGAGGAGCGCGTGGTGGACCCGGCGACGGTCGTGGTGACCGCGGCGTACGAGAGCGCGTTCACCGCCATCGACACCGACCCCCGCAACGAACTGCTGGTCCTCGTGGAGGAGACCCGCGGCCGAAGCGGTGACGGCACGGTGGTGGGATGCCTGCAGGCGACGTACATACCGGGCCTCGGCAAGGGCGGCGTCGAGCGGGCCCTGATCGAGGCGGTGCGCATTCGCGCGGACCGGCGCGGGGGCGGCCTCGGGCGGACCCTGATGGAACGTGCGATCGCACGGGCACGCGCACGGGGCTGCGCGCTGGTCCAGCTGACCAGCAACAAGCAGCGCGTGGACGCCCACCGCTTCTACGCCGCACTGGGCTTCACGCGTAGCCACGACGGGTTCAAGCTCGCGCTCTGAGACCGCTGAGGCCGCTCACCCGCCTCTCCTGCCGCTCCTGTTCCCCTCCTGCCACCGTCCGGTTTCTGCGCGTGCCTGCGCGCGCAGTATCGAGAGGGTGGCGCAGCGGAAGGGGAGGCCATGACCGTGATCGTCGGGCTCGTGCACAACGGCCGGGTGCACCTGGGCGGGGACTCGGCCGGCGTCGCCGGCCTCAGGCTCACCGTGCGCCGGGATCCGAAGATCTTCCGCAACGGTCCGTACGCCATGGGGTTCACCACCAGCTTCCGCATGGGGCAACTGCTGCACCACGCGTTCAGGGCCCCCGTGCCCAAGGGCGACCTGGACCGCTTTATGGCCACCGTCTTCGTCGACAAGCTGCGCACGTGCCTCAAGAACGCCGGCTGGGCGCGCAAGGACTCCGAGCAGGAGCAGGCCGGGACGTTCCTCGTCGGCATATACGGTCGCCTGTTCGCCGTCTACGACGACTACCAGATCGCCGAGCCCGCCGACGGGTACGCGGCCGTGGGCTGCGGGGACGCCTTCGCGCTCGGTGCTCTGCACGCCACCGCGGGGCTGAGCCTGCAGCCGCGCAAGCGTCTGGCTCTCGCACTTGAGGCTGCCGGTCACCACAGTGCCGGAGTCTGCGCGCCGTTCAGCTACGTCACGGCGCGGAAGCGGCACGCCTGACAGCGGGGCGCTCCCGGCGGCTCACCCTAGGCCGTGGCGGGGTGGCCGTAGAGGAAGCGCTGCAGCACGTCGGCCTCCGCGCGGAGCCGTGCGACGCGGTCGGCGTGAGCGGGCGCCGTCAACTGGGCGGCGGCCTGCAGCCGTTCGGTGACCTCGGCCCGTACGATCTCCAGCACGGTGTCCTCGCTCAGCTCGCGGCGTGCTGCCTCGGTGGCGCCGGCGCCCACCGGCGAGTGTTCGAGAACCTGGCTGCCCGCCGCGGCCTCGTCCAGGGGCACCGCTTCCGCGTTGTCCAGGGCGGCGAGCGATGCGCGTATGGCGCTCACCGCCGCCTTGTCGCGGGCGCGCATCGCGTCCGGGAGGGCTTGACGCATTCGAACACGTAGAGACATATCCGGACCTTATGCGGGTGCTTCCGGTGCCGCAACGCGATATCGCCGCAGCAGCGGCGTCCTGACGGCCCGCAGGTTTCACCCGGCGTGATTGGCTACGCCGCATGGATGCCAACCGAGAGTCTTCCGGCGGCGCGCATGCGCGGCAGGGCAGCGCACCGAAGGAAGTTCTCCCCTTCGACCCCGAAGTGGACGCCGCGCTGGCGGTTTTGGGCAAGGAGGCGACAGAGCCCCTCACCCCGGACAACCTCCGGGCCCGGCAGGAGCGGGACGCCGCGAAGCGGCCCCGGCCGACCGCCGAGGACCTTCGTGCCGGCGGCCTCTTCGAGGTGACGGAGCTCAGCGTGCCCGGACCGCCCGGCGGCCCGGACGTCACGCTCGTGAGCGCGCGGCCCTCCGGGCTCGCGGGGCCGCTGCCCCTGCTGTACTACATGCACGGAGGCGCCATGATCATGGGTAATGCGTGGTCCGTGCTGCCGCGGATCCTCCGCGACTGGGCCCTCCCCCTGAAGCTCGCCGTCATCTCCGTCGAGTACCGGCTGGCGCCGGGGACCCGGTACCCGGGCCCGCTGGAGGACTGCTGGGCCGGGCTCGTCTGGGCGGCCGGGCACGCCGCCGGCCTGGGCATAGGCGCCGACCGCATCATCCTCGGCGGCAAGAGCGCCGGTGGCGGACTCGCCGCGGCCCTCGCCCTGCTGTCCCGCGACCGGGGCGGCCCCCGGCCCCTCGGGCAACTCCTGCTGAGCCCCATGCTCGACGACCGCGGCACCACCTTCTCCAGCCACCAGATGAGCGGCCGGGGCGTGTGGGACCTCACCTCCAACGCGACGGCCTGGCAGGCGCTCCTGGGCGACCGCTACGGGGCCGCGGACCTGCCGCCCTACGCGGCCCCCGCCCGCGCCACCGACCTCTCCCGGCTTCCCCCGGCCTACATCGACGTGGGCTCGGCCGACATGTTCCGCGACGAGGGCGTGGCCTACGCGAACGCGATCTGGCAGTCCGGCGGCCACGCCGAACTGCACGTGTGGCCCGGCGCCTGCCACGGCTTCGACGGCCTGTCCCCGCACGCCACCCTCACCCAGGACGCCCGCGAAACCCGCACCCGCTGGCTGAAGCGCCTCCTCACACCCCGCCCAGCCGGATGAACGCGACACGGGCGCGTCGGAAATCCGCTTGAAGCCGCCCGCGCACAGGGCTTGCTCGCTCGCCTTTGCCCGCTTCGTCGGCCTCCATCTTGCGGGGTGTCCGTTGAGGTTCATCGCTGCATCCGCGTGTGGTGCTGATCTGCGGGATGAAGGACCGCGAAGTGCGGTGGGAGCTCGATTCGTATCGTTGGATCTTGCATATCCTGTGGCGGTAGCCGCGCGCGGTACGCGAATCGCCGTGAACCGCCTTCCGTACCGTCCGCCACGTCCCGCCGGACTTGCGATCAGGGTCGCATCGGCATGTCGCCGCGATGCCGCGCCGAATCGCCTCTCACGGCTCGGCCTTGCACGCCTGCGGCATGTGGAGTCCGGTGGGCCGTCCTGGCAAGTGCCATGCTGCCGACCGCCGCTGAGAGAAGCTGCGCTGCCGGTTCGGCGCGGTGCAGATCTTGCGAAAGCGGACCTACACATTCAGTGAAGCGGCCCCCCGTGGGCGTCAGAGCCGAGGTCCCGCCGCCCCCTCCCCATGGGCGCTTCGCTCAGCCCCTGCTCTCGTGCGGCAGGGCATGTGCTTCAACTGTGGCGGGTCCGCCGGACGAGGTGGACCGTCGTGAAGATGACCACCGCCAGCAGGGCGACCACCGCGAGAACGAGGAAGGGGCCCGGCATCGACACGAACAGCGCGGTCCCTGAGAGGACCACAGGGGCGAGAGCGGTCCCCGCGACACCGGCCAGCTTGTCGCTGGCGGTCCAGCGGCGGGAGCGGAGCAGCAGCACCAGGCCGATGAGCCAGGCGACCCAGGACAGGACCGGGATCAGCCAGAACAGCACTCCTCCGGCGATCAGCAGGGTCAGGGCCACGGTGTCCCTTTTCGCGGAGCCGCCCGCTGCCCGGCTGTCAGCGGCCGGCAAGTCGGCGCGCGCGGCGGCGGCGATCTCCTGAGGGTCGCCGAGCTGGCGGAGGATGGCGCGGACCGCCGGGTCATCGCCGTCCTCCGGTGCGTTGCCGGTGCGGGCTTCGGCTCTGGCGACGGCGATGTGGGAGCGGACGTCGGCCAGCAGCTCGCCCCGTCGGCCCGCCGGCAGGTCGGCTGCGGCATGTTCCAGCTCGGCGAGGTACTTCTCGGCGATCGGGTTGGGGGGCAGGTCAACGGTCATGGCTGGGGTGCCTCGTTCTTGGAGAGGAAGTACTGGACTGCATCGTGGAAGCGGGGCCACTCGGTGGTGAACTCGTCAAGCGCGCGATGACCGGCAGGTGTCAGCTGGTAGTAGCGCCGCGGCGGCCCGCTGCTTGATTCCTGCCAGGTGGTTTCCACCAGCGACTCGCGGCGCAGCCGGGACAGCAGCGGATAGATGGTCCCCTCGCTGGTGACCATGACGTCCATCTGCCCCAGCTCACGCAGCAGCTCGACGCCGTACCGGCTGCCATCGCGCAGCAGAGCGAGCACGCAGTACTCCAGCACACCTCGGCGTAGCTGGCTCATTACCTTACTGGCGCCACCGTGTTCCATGCATTGCATGGTACCCGGCTGTGCCGGGATCACTGAAATGTGCGCTTGCGGCGCTGCCCGATGGTTCTGCCTACGCCGGACGAAACGGACAGCGCACCCGCACCGCCCCGCAAGGCGCCGTGAGTGGCGGGGCGGGCTGGTCAGAGCTGGTCGGCGACGCTGATGCCGGTGAGGTGTTCGGCTTCGGTCCACAGGCGTGCCGCGACGGTCTTGTCCTGGGCTCGGCGCGGTGGGCGGGTGGCTTTCGGGGGGCCGGTCATGACCCAGCGGGGGCCGAAGTAGCCGCCGGGTGTGACGTCGGGGCTGGTTGCCGCGTACAGCAGTGGTTCCGTGCCTTGCTCCGGGCCCTGGGAGGGCACGATCTTGGCGGCCAGCGAGGTGAACCCACCGGGTCGGTCGCCGCCGAGGGTAGGTCCCGAGGTCATCAGGTTGGTGCGGGTGGTGCCGGGGTGTGCGCCGACCGACAGCAGCGGCCACTGCTGGCGGGCTGCGATGTCCGCCAGGTGCAGGGTCATCATCAGATCGGCCAGTTTGGACTGGTGGTATGCCTTGGTGGGGCTGTAGTGGCGGGTGGACTGGAGGTCGTCGAAGTTGATCCGGCCGGTGGCTGCGCCGAGGCTGCTCATCGTGGCCACGCGTGGTGCGGGGGCCGACAGGAGCAGCGGCAGCAGCTTGACCGTGAGCGCGAACGGGCCCAGGAAGTTGCTGCCCAGTTGCAGCTCGAATCCGTCCGCTGTTTCGTGCCGGCTGGGCACGTTCGCCACTCCGGCGTTGTTGAGCAGCAGGTCCAGCGGCCTGTCGTCGGCGATCAGCTTGACGGCGAAGTCGCGGACCGAAGCGAGGTCGGCGAGGTCGAGCCGGCGGACCTCGACCTGGGCGGCGGGGTGGGCGGTGAGGATCTCCGCTCGCGCTTGCTCGCCCTTGGCCGGGGTGCGCACGGCGAGTACCACGTGTGCTCCGGCTGCGGCCAGGCGTTTGGCGGCCTCTTTGCCGGTGCCGCTGTTCGCGCCGGTCACGACGGCGAGCTTTCCGTGTTGATCGGGAACCCGGTACATCCCTGCCTCCTAAAAGACTGCTGGTCTCTAACACGGTCAACCGTAACAGACCGCCGGTCTAGCGTTAAGAGACCGGTGGATAGTTACGATGTGAGGGTGGAATTCCAGCGCGCACGAAGTGCCGAGCAGCGACTCGAAAGGCGGCGGCAGATCTTGTCGACGGCAGCCGTGATGCTGACGGAGATGCCGGTTGCCAAGCTCAGCCTCAACGAGTTGAGCCGCCGGACAGGGCTGGCCAAATCCAACGTACTGCGCTACTTCGAGTCGCGCGAGGCAGTCCTGCTCGAACTCTTGCTGTCCGAGATGCGGAACTGGATCGCCGAAGTGGAGCGCGCGACCGGACCGGGCGACGGAACACCGCGCGAGCGCGGGGACCGGCTGGCCGAGATCCTGGCCGCCTCCCTGGCACGGCGGCCAGTGTTGTGCGACCTGCTCGCCGCACAGGCCGCGGTGCTGGAACACAACATCTCCACCGAGGTCGCCGTCCGGCACAAGCACGCGGCCTGGCAGAACACACAGGCCCTGATCGAGCTGGTCCGGCGGCACCTCCCCGAACTCGGCACCGAGGGCGCGGCCCAACTGGTGGAGACGACCGTGCTCACCGCCATGGCGGCCTGGCCGTGCAGCCACCCCCCGGAGGCGCTGCAGGCCGCCTACGACTCGGACCCGGCGCTGGGCGCCCTGCGGATGGACTTCACCGACCTGGTGCGCCGCACGGCGCAGGTGACCGCCTCCGGACTCCTCGCCCGCCACGAGACGGCCTCCGCACGCCCGGCCTGAGCGATCGCCTATGCCGGCGCAAAACGGGCACCTCACCCTGCAAGGCAGGGCCGGCGCGGCATGTGCTCAGGTCCGGGGGTGCCGCACCGTGAATGAGGGCTCCTTCGGTGCCGGCGAGGGTGACGACGTCGCTGTGCTGGGCGGGGTCGGCGCACCCGGACGGTGGCCCCATCGCGTCCTGCGGCACGGCCCGCCATCCCGGCGTCAGAGCCCTCGCGGACGGTCGGGCCGGTCCCATCGACGACGCCGTCGACTGACCCCACGGGGCGTCGCGTACGGCCTGCGGGCGTGCGGGCGTACCCCGACCCACTGGCCGCTTACTGAACCGTATCTGATCCGAGGTGACCTATTACTGCGGAAAGGCTCCGTGGTCTGCCAGTGCGCGTGAGCGCTGTCGCGGCGGCGATGCGGCAGGCGCGGGTGTTGCCAGGCAGGGCGTGGGTCGGTCGTGAGGTGCGGGCGCGGTGCCACGGTCCGACAATGGCGTCCATGAACCGTGTGGAGAACGTGCTGTTCATGCGGGCTGAAGACGCCGGCACGGGACATCAGGCGCTGGACCGGCTGCGCCGCGCCGACGCCGACGGCGCCCTCACCCTGCGCGGGGCCGCCGTGATCGCCCGGGACGCGCAGGGTTCCGTCGACTTCCCCGACACCCTCGACACCACCGGCACCGCTCGGGGCTTCCTCGCAGGCGGGCTGATCGGCGGCCTCGTCGGCATCCTCGGGGGCCCCTCGGCGTCATGGCCGGTTTCGGAGCCGGTGGTCTCATCGGCGGCGCCCGGGACGCGCGGCGGGCCACCGCGGACAACGTCGCCCTCCAGCTGCTGACCGAGGAGGTGCCGCCGGACACCACGGTCTTGGTGGCGGAGGTCGCCGAGGACGGCCCGGAGGCGGCGGACGAGGCGCTCGCGCCGTACGGGACGCCCGTACGGCACCCGGCGGACCGGGTCAGGGAAGAGGTTGAGGCGGCGATCGCGGAGGGCAGGAGGAGCGCGTGACACCCGCGCGCCCGGACCGTCCCCCTCCGCCCCGCCGCACCGGCACGGCGAAGCAGCGGCCCGTGCTCCGCCTTGCCGGTGGTCGTCCCCCCCGGTGCCGGTTTTGGTGCTGGTGTCGGGGAGGCCGCCGGATGACCCGCGAGAGTCCCCGCCCGAGCAGGGCCGACGCGCCCCGCTACCTGCCCATCGCCGAGCACGGCCTCATCGGTGACATGCGTACGGCCGCGCTCATCGGGACGAACGGCACGATCGACTGGTACTGCTGCGCGCGTTTCGACGCACCGAGCGTCTTCGCCGCGATCCTAGACGCGGACCGCGGCGGGGCCTTCGAACTCGCCCCGGAGGTGCCCGCCCGGACGAAGCAGTTCTACTTCCCCGACGCCAACATCCTGATCACCCGGTTCTTCGCGGACCACGGCGTCGGTGAGATCCAGGACTTCATGCCGATCGTCGACGACTCGCGGGAGGCGGACCGCCACCGCCTGATCCGCCGGGTGCTGTGCGTCCGCGGGGCGCTGCCGTTCAGCGCCCGGGTGGCACCGCGCTTCGACTACGGGCGGCAGACGCGCACCGTGAGCGTCCGGAACGGCCATACGGTCTTCGAGTCCCCGGACCTGTGCCTGGGTCTGGCGTCCAGCGTCCCGGTCGAGATCGACGGTCCGGACGCCCGGTCCTCCTTCACGCTGAAGGAGGGCGAGGCGGCGGTGTTCACGCTGGACCGGATCTGCGAGGGAGTGGAGCCGCGGGGCCGCACGCCGCTTGAGGCGGAGGAGATGTTCGGTGCCACGGTGCGGTACTGGCGCCGGTGGCTCTCGCGCTCCCGCTACCGGGGGCGTTGGCGGGAGACGGTTCACCGTTCCGCGCTCACCCTCAAGCTCCTCACGTACGCCCCGACCGGCGCCATCGTGGCCGCGCCGACGACCAGCCTGCCCGAACAGATCGGCGGCGAGCGCAACTGGGACTACCGCTATGTGTGGGTGCGGGACGCCGCGTTCTGCATCTACGCACTGCTCCGGCTCGGATTCACCGACGAGGCCAAGGCGTTCGTGGGCTTCCTGTCCGGGATCATCCGCGCCGGATGCGGCTCCGCACCCGGCACTGGAGCCGGGGTCGGGGCCGGGGCTGAAGGCCCGCTGCAGATCATGCCCGGGATCGACGGCGGAAGCGAGCTCCCGGAGGAGGAACTGCCCCACCTGGAAGGCCATTTGGGCTCGTCACCCGTCCGTATCGGCAACAACGCCGTCACACAGCTCCAACTGGACATCTAAGGAGCCCTCATCGACTCCCTCTACCTCTACGACAAATGGGGGGAGCCGCTGTCCAGCGACGACTGGGACACCGTCGGCACGCTGGTCGACTGGGTCTGCGACCACTGGGACCAGCCGGACGAAGGCATCTGGGAGACCCGCGGGAAGGCCCAGCGCTTCCTCTACTCACAACTGATGTGCTGGGTCGCGATCGAGCGGGCGATCCGGATCGCCCGCCACCGCGGCCTGCCGGCGGACATGCTGCGCTGGATCCGGGCGCGGGACACGATCTACCGGCGGATCATGGAGCGCGGCTGGTCAGCGGAGCGGCGGGCGTTCATCCAGCACGAGGGCGACGACGTCCTCGACGCCGCCGTCCTGATGATGCCGCTGACCAAGTTCATCTCGCCCACCGACCCGAAGTGGCTGGCCACCCACGACGCCCTGGGCGAGGGCCTGGCGTCCGACTCCCTGGTATACCGCTACGATCCGCAGCGCAGTCCGGACGGCCTGCGGGGCGAGGAGGGCACCTTCTCGATCTGTTCCTTCTGGTACGTCGAGGCCCTCTGCCGCGCCGGCCGGGTGGACGACGCCCGGCTGGCCTTCGAGAAGATGCTCACCTACGGCAACCACCTCGGACTCTTCGCCGAAGAGATCGGCCGCACCGGCGAACAGATCTTCCCCCAAGCCTTCACCCACCTGGCGCTGATCAGTGCCGCGTTCAACCTCGACCGGGCACTGGGGTAAGTCTGGTCTCCGCAGCCATGGTCCGCGTCGGGGCGGGCCGTCGCATCCAGGGACGGGCCTGGGGTGGTGTCGCCTGTGACATGCGGGACAGACACCTCGCCGCGCTGCGGGCCGTCTTCAAGGCCGAGGGACAGCCCGGACGAGGCGGGAGCACTTCCCGCGCTGGAGCGCGTCGCCCGGAGCACGGCGCACGAGAAGGCCCGGCGCTTCGGTTCCCGGCCAGCCGTCGACTGAGAGGCGCGTGCGCCGTACGAGGTGGGGCCGCCTTGTACGGACCGTGGTGCGTGCCTTGGTGGCGCCGGCCTAGCTCGGGTGATCCGAGTACCCGGTATGGCCTCGGTCGCCGTCGTTGTCCCGGGCGCGAACCCCCGGCGCACCCGAGCCCGTCATCGCCCGGTACCCGCCGGAACTGGTCGGACAGTGACCAACACACCATGCACACCTGGCAAGCGACCGAGGCGGCCCGCGTCGGCCAGCCCGCCGACGTCTCAGGCACCTGACGCACCCGCCCTACGGAGCGCCGCAGACAACGCTGACCCCAGCAAGCCCATCCACCCATTCGGCCCAGCCCGCAGCGCCGTCTGGCCAGCAGAGGGCCAGCATGGCGTAAAGGGATACCCGGACACGCACGGGAGCACATCGTGATCAAGAAACTGCATGAAGCCGGGCTGCGCAGCGAACACGCTTACACCGCGGCCCTGGCCTCCATCGGACTGTCGTTCCTGTCCTGGGCTGCCTCCGTCAAAGGCGAATCAGCCGGCATTGACCGTGCCGACCGCTGGGGCATCTTTGTGGGCGAATGGGCCCCGACCTTCTTCGGTCTCGGCCTAGCCCTCGCCCAGTACGAGGACGACTGAACCACCATAGGCGGGGTCGGTGTTCGTCACCCACCGCAGCCCGGGCCCCGGCAAGGTCCTCGCGGCCGCGAGGTGCGCCCGGTCACCGGGCTGGCACGGCGGTGGTATGGGCAGGAGTACCTCGCCCCTCGGCGGCCACGCAGGCCGCCTCAGTCGCCTCGAACTTTACCCAGTCCCGCGGCCAGCGCCGCTCGGCCGTACGGCAGTTCAGCACCACGGCCGACCCGTCACCGCGGCGCGCGAAGAAGTCCGGCACGTGCGACAGCGGCCGACCGTCCGCGGACGACCAAAACAGCCAGAACGGCTGCGAGGAGATGCCGACCACCGCCGGGTTGAAATCCAGCAGCATCACATGGTCGCGCTCCAGCCAGGGCTCGTACCCGGCCGCCTTCGCCGACCACCACGGACCCGGCAGATTCCGCTGCCCCCGGTACGACGCGAACGCGCGTACCGGGGGTGCGTCCTCGAACCGCACTGCCGACACGTCGCCCAGCGGACGCCGCAACTCCGACCCGTCCGCAGCGAGGTACGCGACCTCGTACCCGGCTGCCGGTGGCCCAGCGGAATCACCCGGCAGGACCTCTAATCCATGCACCGCGTTCGGCTAACCCCGCCTGCTTGCAAGGTCACGCTGACCCATGCAAGACCCGATGCAGCTTATAGCTGACATCTGCAAGGTCAACCCGCGCTGGACAGCCCCTGTCCGTTGTTGTTCAACCTTGCGGTTGGGCCCAGTGACTACCTGGGTGACGAAGGCCGACTGAGCCGACAGCCGGGACGGCATGTGAATTGCGATCTTGCGGATTGCGTGAGTCAGGCACTGGCGGCATCAGCGGAGTGGCGTGTGTGCGCCTGGCTGCTACGCGGTGCTCATCGGGTGGCGGGGGGGTAGTACGTCAGGCGTTTGACTTCTCGCAGGATGGGAGTGGTCTCGATGGACTGCACGCCGGGGAGGGTGCCGATGCGGTGGTCCAGGTACTGGTACAGCTCGTCGGTGTCGCGAAACAGCCCGGTCGCGAACAGGTTGGATGCGCCGGTGGTGACGGCCGCGAAGGGGATTTCCGGGTGGGCGGCCAGGGCGGTTCCGACGGTGCCGAGCTGTCCGGGGGCCACGCGTAGCCAGAAACGCACCTGCATGTCGTAGCCGAGGTATTCCGGGATGTAGTCGACGGCGAGGCGCAGTGCCGCGGTGGAGCGCAGGTGGTCGAGGCGCCGGGTGATGCTGGCGGGGGAGCGGTCCGTGGCGTGGGCGAGTTCGGAGACGGTGGCGCGGCCGTCCTTGGCCAGTTCGGCCATGAGCTGTTCGTCAACGGCGTCCAGCCCAGTCTCCGACACGGAGGGCTCGGACGCCGGCGCCGGGGGCGTCGTGGTCCGGTCTTCGTTTCCCTGCGCGTCGGGGACGGGGATGTGCCAGGCGTCGGAGGCGCCGTCGAAGGCGTGCAGCAGACAGTAAGCGCTGACGGAGACGACCTGGGGGGTCTGGGGGAGCTTGTGCAGCAGCAGGGCGTCGCGTTCGCCGGTGGTACGGGTCGCGAACGCGCAGTGCAGCTCGGTGCCACCGGAGGCGATGCTGACCCAGGCGGTGTCGGGGCGCCGGGCCAGGGCATCGGCGATCTTGGCGGAGGCGTCGGGTGTGCAGCTCACGCGCAGCAGCCACCGGGTCGCTCCCGCGGGGTGGCGTCCGGGCACGCCGATGACGCGCAGGCCCATCGCGTGCAGGCGCCGGTAGCGGCGGCCGACGGTGTGTTCCGAGACGCCGACAGCAGCGGCGAGGCGGGCGAACGGCGCCCGCCCGTCTCGCTGGAGCTCCCGCACCAGGCGCCGATCAACCGCGTCAAGGGTGCCGGAAACCATTGCTTCCCCGCTCTCCCGTGATGGATCTTTTCACATTCCAGCGTACGGCTTCGGAAACAACGGTTGGGGCAGCGACGGTGGGCGGAGCCGAACGCGGCACCGCACCACTTCTCCCCTTTTCGCAAGGAAGCCCCTCATGTCCCCCTCCCCTCCCTCCACGGCAGACCCCGGACGCTGGAAGGCCCTGTTCTTCATCTGCCTGGCCCAGCTGATGGTCGTCCTCGACGTCACCGTCATGAACATCGCCCTGCCCTCGGTCCAGCATGACCTCCGCTTCTCCGACGGCACCCGCCAATGGGTCGTCACCGCCTACTCGCTCGCCTTCGGCGGGCTGCTGCTGCTCGGGGGCCGCCTCGCGGACCTGTGGGGACACAAGCGAGCCCTTGTGGCCGGCATCATCGGCTTCGCCGCCGCCTCCGCCCTCGGCGGCGCGGCCCTGAACACCGGGATGCTGATCGGCGCCCGAGCCCTGCAGGGCGTCTTCGGCGCCATGCTGGTTCCCGCCGTGCTGTCGCTGATGTCGGTGATGTTCACCGACACCACCGAACGCGCCAAGGCATTCGGCGTCTTCGGCGCCCTGTCCGGCGGCGGCGCGGCCATCGGCCTGATGCTCGGCGGGGTGCTCACCCAGGCGCTGAACTGGCGCTGGACCCTGCTGATCAACATCTTTTTCGGCGCCATCGCCGCCGCGGGGGCTCTTCGCACCGTGCAGGCCCCGGCCCCGGACCGGGCCCGCCCGCGGCTCGACGTTCCCGGAGTCCTGCTCGCTTCCAGCGGCCTGATCGGCTTCGTCTACGGGCTGTCCCATGCTTCCTCCGGTGGCTGGAGATCCGCCGGCACGCTGGTTCCGGTGGGCGCGGGAGTGGTTCTGCTGGCCGCGTTCGCGGTCCTGCAACGGCGGGTGTGCTCGCCGCTGCTGCCCCTGCGCGTCCTCGCCGACCGCAACCGCGGCGGCGCCTACCTCGCGGTGGGCCTGGCCGTGATCGGCAACTTCGGCATGTACCTGTTCCTGACCTACTACCTGCAGAGCGTTCTGGGACTCAGCCCGGTGCAGGCCGGGGCGGGATTCCTGCCGATCGCCGCCGCCTCGGTGATCGCCTCCACCCGGATCGGTCCCCGCCTCGCCCCGCGCCTGCCCAGCCGGGCCGTGATGGGCCCCGGCTTCCTCATCGCCGCCGCCGGGCTGCTCCTCCTCACCCGGATCACCCCCGAGAGCTCCTACTGGACCGTCGTCCTGCCCGGCATGCTCGTCACCGGCCTGGGCCTGGGCACCGCCCTGATGCCCGCCTTCAGCTTGGCCACCCTGGGCGCCGATCCGCGGGACGCCGGCATCGCCTCGGCCATGGTCAACACCTCCCAGCAGGTCGGCGGCGCGATCGGCACCGCCCTGCTCAACACCATCGCCGCCACCACGACCGCCGCCTACACCCGCCATCACCCCGGCCAGGCCACCGAAGCCCTCGTCCACGGCTACAGCACTGCCCTGTGGTGGGCCGCCGGCATCCTCACCCTCGCCGCCTTGGCCGCCACCCTCCTCATCAACCACGATCCCCGCCCTCGGCCGTACCCGGACACCCGGGAACCGCGCCAACCCGACCACGCTCCGGCCGCACACCACTGACCCAGCCCCCGACCAGCACACGTAAGGAACGACATGTCTGTCTTCGATGTCCAGATCGACGCCCTCACCGGCGGCCCCGCCAACCTCGCCCAGTACAAAGGAACAGCCGTACTGATCGTCAACGTCGCCTCCCAGTGCGGTCTGACCCCGCAGTACGCGGCCCTGGAAAGGCTCCAGCAGCGCTATACGGCGCGCGGCTTCACCGTCCTGGGCGTTCCCTGCAACCAGTTCATGGGACAGGAACCCGGCACCGCCGAGGAGATCGCCGCCTTCTGCTCCGCCACCTATGGCACCACCTTCCCGATGACGCAGAAGACCGACGTCCACGGCGAGACCCGCCATCCCCTCTACGACGAGCTGGTCACCACCCCCGACGCCGACGGCTACACCGGCGAGGTCCGCTGGAACTTCGAGAAGTTCCTCATCGCCCCCGATGGCGCCGTCGCCGCACGTTTCGCGCCGCAGACGGACCCCGAGGCGGAGGTGATCACCGCAGCGATTGAAGCCGTCCTGCCCATCTGAACACCCACTCCCGGTGTTGCCACCACCGACCCGGCCCCACACCGTCGTCAATGCGTCGGTGGACACGAGACGGCAGCTGCGGCGCCGTTGTCGACCAGTTCCGGCGCGGGGGCGGAGGGCGAGGGGCTGTTCCTTCGAGTTCCCGGCGCTTCCTCGCGACCTCTTGCTTCATGAGGTCGTCAGTGCGGGTGCTGTGCCAGATGGTGCCTTCCCACTTCACGTATCGAGGTTCGCGATCGCGGAGGAGGACGGGCTTGAGGTGGCCGTGGAAGAGGAGCGTGCTGCCCTGGTCCTTGCGGCTGCGGCGGCTGAACCACATCGCGCTCTTCTCGTGCCGGGCGAGCCGGTTCGCGGCGAGGCCGGGGAGGGTGCCGCGGACGCGGCCGGGCGTGTAGGTGGTCAGCGGCCGGCTGGGTGGCCGCCAGGAGTCGGCGAGCGCCCAGTGCCCGATGGCGTCGCCGCCGCGGTCGGGCGGGCTGTAGGGATAGGTGACGCGTCTGGCGACCTCCGCGAAGAACCGGGCCTGCTCGGCTTCGGAGCCGTCGGCCATCCGGCGCCAGTAGGACGAGGCGATCAGCGGGGCGAGGGTGACGGCTTCGGGATAGACCGCGGCGAACAACCGGGAGGTGCTGTAGTCGACGTAGTCCTGCTTCTCCCGGTCGAAGGGGATCAGCAGGTCGAGGCGGTCGTCCCAGGTGTCCCAGACGCCGAACGGCTCCGGTCGCCCGTCCACGGACCAGATATGCGCGCAGATCATGAGGGCGGTCAGCACCGCGTCGTAGGTGGCGGCCCAGCCGTAGCGCCGCAGGACGAGCAGGTGGCGTCGCTGGGCGTCGATGACGTCCGGGAGCCGGGCGAGATCGACGGCGGGGTGGTCGATGTCGGGCGGGCCGATCCACCGACCGTGGCGCAGGCAGACGTAGGTGTGGTGGGGAAGGAGCCGGACCACCGGGCCGCCGGGATGGCGGACGTCGCAGAGGTGGCAGCCGGTCTGCGGCTGGTGGCGGAACATCTGCCAGTCGGGTGGCGGGTCACGTAGTTCCGGCATGGCCCCGGCCAGGGCGTGGACGCTGCGGCCGGTCAGCGCGGCGAGCCGTTCGGGGACGACGACGCGGCGGCCGGCTCCGGGGTGAGCGGGCCGGGTGACTTGTAACCACAGGCCGTTGATGTCCAGGCCGTGGAGGGTGGCCAGGCGGCTGATGTAGGACGGGGGGATTTCGTGCCGGGCGGGCGGGACGGGGTCGGGAAGCGTGTGGAGCATCAGGCCGCGCGCCTCCGCCGTCCGGTCGCCTTGGCCGGGGCGGTGAGCTGTTCGGACTGCTCGGCGGCGAAGTCGACGGGGACGATCTCCAGCAGCTCTTCGCTGATCCGCTCGCTGCCGTCCTCGATGGCCAGCACGGCGGCGCCGCGGATGAGCTGGGACAGGCTGCCGATCATGCCTCCGGTGCGGTGGAAGAGGTAGTCGCTCATCGCGGTGAGCGTGCCCGGCGCGTGCTCGTGGAGGCGGAGCATGGACTCCAGCGTGCCGACCAGGCCGGCCCACGCGTCCTTGTCGGCGGTGGTGGCGTAGGAGAACGGGGCGGCGGGGATGACGACGAACCGTCCGGCGATCTGTCGGCCCCGGGTTCCGGCGAACAAGCCCTGGCTCTCGATGTCGATGCCCGCGTAGGCGAATGTGGCGGGCAGCCGCTCGGCGAAGTACTTCAGCTGGTCGGAGGCTTCCGCCCCCGCCCGGCTGCCGAGGTTGAGGTTGTGCAGCTCGTCCACCAGGACCAGGTCGACGTGGACGTGTGCGGCGGTGGCGCAGACGGCGTCGACGACGTCGGTGTGGGTGGCCCGGGCCGGGAAGGTCAGCCCGAAGAACCGGGCGAACTCCATCGCGAGCATCTTCGGGGTGGCCGCGGGCGGGACGGTGACGTAGATGACCGGCAGACGGGCACGGTCGTGCGGGTGGCGCTTGCGGGTGGCCAGCTCGTGCGCGCGGCCGAGCTGGGTGAGCGCGGTCGTCTTGCCCGTGCCGGAGGCACCGGAGAGGATCACGCCGCGGCGGGCGGAGACCTGGTGGCGGTTGAGCTGGATCAGCAGCCGGGAGGTGGAGATCACCTTCCGGATCGTCGGGGTGTTCACCAGCGGCAGGTCCGCGTGATACTCCCGCCGCACCTCGTCAGCCCGGGCGCGTTCCCGCCCGGTCAGCGCGGCCCGCTCGGCGGCGGTCAGCAGCTTCGGCGGGACGCTCTCGTGCTCGACGTAGCGGCGCCAGCCCTCCTTGGTCGTCAGCGGGGAGTCCGGCGGGGCCTGCTCGCCGGATTCTGGCTGCGGCGTCGCGGTCGCGGGCGTGCTCATAGCCACCTTTCGGCTTCGGCGTGGGCGTCGAAGACCCCGAAGGGCACCACCTCCGCGGACGGTGCCGCCGCGGAGTCCGGCTCGGGGTCAGGCGTGTTCTCGGTCTCGGGCGTAGCAGTGGGCGCCGGGAGAGCGGCGACGGTGCGGGTGCGGCCGATGACCCGCGCGGAGCGGAGGTCCGGCCCGTGCTCGGCGCGGGTCAGCAGCGCGTCCAGGACGCGGGCGACGGCGGTCTCGTTGGTGTCGTCCAGGCCGGCCGCGGCGGCCAGGCGGCGGGCGTGGTCCCAGGTGAAGTCCGCGAAGGGTGCGTTCACCAGGGGCAGGTGCACCCAGGGCGCGGTGATCCAGCCGCTGGTGGTGCGGACGAAGACGCGGGAGAGGTCGTAGGGGTCGTAGTGCACCTCCCAGAGCCCGCGCTTGGCCGCGTGGCCGGCGTGCTGGCGCCGCCACGGCCCGAGCTCGGGCGCGTCGTAGGTGCGGTGGCCGATGCGGATGCCGTAGTCGTTGATGGCCCGCCAGGCCACCGGCAACAGCTCCAGGTAGTCCTCCCCGCGCAGCACCAGCGGCAGGTAGCCGGCCGCCGCGACCAGGGAGGCGTACTTGTCGTTCGGCGACATCGCCTTCCCCGGACGGAACGGGTCGCGCAGCGCGTCGTGCGGCCGCATCTGCCACCCGGCCAGCAGCCACTCCTCCAGCAGGTCCTGGAGTTCGGGGATCGTCCAGACGGCGGCCTGTTCGACGCGCTCGCCGCGGCGGGTCACGTCCCGGCCGGTGTAACCGGCCAGGTGCTGGCAGAACAGCGTGTTGACCGCCGAGAAGGTGGCTTCCACGATCGCCTTGTCCGTCGGCGTGCGCGGGCGGGCGCGCTGGACGGAGATGCCGAGGCGTTCGCAGGCCCGGATGAAGGTGTCGGAGATGAACACCTTCCCGCCGTCGATGACCACGGTGTCCGGAACGATCACCGGTTTCGCGGCGGCCTGCTCCATCCGCGCGTCGATGTCGAGCAGCTTCCGGTGCGGCATCCGCGAGGCCGCCATCCGCAGCGAGGTGGACCAGCCCGGCCGCATCGGCTCCGGGACCAGCATCCGTGCCAGCAGCAGCGCGGCGTCCACCGCCTTGGTGCCCACCGGCCGCAGCACCGCCGCGCAGACCGTGCGGGTAGCGACGTCGACCGCGATCGTCAGATCGGCGCGGGCGGTCACCCCCGAGTCCAGGACCACCATCACGTCGAGCGGGGTGGAGTCGATCTGCACCTGCTCGCCCGGCCGGTCCGCGAACGTCGGCGTGAATGGGCCCGCCGGCCGATTCGCCGTCTGCCGCCGCGTGAGGGCTGAGCCGAAGGTGTGCCGCCCCGTGGAGAGCGCATCGATGAGACGGTAAAAGGTGTTCCGGCTCGGCAGGGGCACCACCCCTTCCCCGTGGGTGGCCTCCACCAGCTTCACCGCCCGCCGGATCACGCGCGACCGCGTCCCCGTCGAGACCTGCGTCTGGTCATCCAGCACCTGGCGGACTGCTGCCACCACCCGCGCATCCACCCGCCCGGTGGCCTCCCGTACCCGCACCAGCCGCTGATCGACCAGTCCCCATAACCCTTGCCGGGAGTAGCGGGACCGCTTGTCCATCACCGTGCGCAGGCTCACGCCGAGTTCGTCGGCCTTCGCCTGGGCCCGCTCCACCACGGTCCGCGCGGCCGGGTCGTACTCGCTCCGGGCGGCCGTGCCCGGCTCGGCGCCGGGCGGCAGCCCGGTCTCCACCTCCACCACGTGCCGCTGCCACTCCACCGCCGCCGCCCGCGCCGGCTCCGGCAGCGTCTCCAGCAGCCCGGCCGGCTCCATCTCCGGCAGCGGCTCGACGCCGGTAACAGCGAAGTCCGGCGCCGCCATCAAATACGAGGCCAGCACCACCGACTCCGCCCCGCCGGCCGACCGCAGCCGCACCGCCGTCCCGGCCAGCGCCACCACCTGATGGTCGTCGCCGTCGAAGGTCACCCAGTCACCCGGCCGCAGCACCGAGCCGCCGCCCGCCGTCACCGGCTCACCCCCAACGAGACCAGCGAACTGCTGTGCAGGGGCAGCGAGGCATCCACTGCCAGCTCGTGCGACCACAGCAGGTGGAACAGCACCGGCAGCACCGCCATCGGCTCACCCGCCGCCGCGGCGCCGTCCATCAGCGCCACCGGCTCGGCGAACACCTCCCGCAGCACCGAGGCCGCCGGCTCCAGCCGGTGCCGCGGGTGCCGGTAGCCCGCCAGCCACCGAACGTTGCGGACCACGACCGCATCCGGGGCGCTCAGCAGCCGGAACTCCCACCCCACCTTCGCGCAGGCCGCCTCCGTCGCCTCGAACTTCGCCACATCCCGCGGACGACGGCGTTCGGCCGGGCGGCAGTCGATGACCACCGCCGTCCCGTCATCGCGACGCGCGAAGTAGTCCGGCGCGTGCGAGACGGCCCGGCCGTTCGCCCCTGACCAGAACAGCCAGAAGGGCTGCGAGGCGATACCGACCACCGCCGGGTCGAAGTCCAGCAGCATCACCTGATCGCGCTCCAGCCAGGACTCGTAGCCGATGTGCCGGCCCGTCGTCGCCGACCACCACAGGCCCGGCAGGTTCCGCTGCCGGCGGTACGACGCGAAGGCGCGTACGGGAAGGGCGAGCTCGAACGGCACCGCCCACGCGTCCGCCAGCGGGCGCCGCAACTCCGAACCGTCCGGGGCGACGTACGCGACCTCAAAACCGGTCACCGGCGGACCCGCAGAACCACCAGGCAGGACCTCTAACGCATGCTTCACGTCCGGCTAACCCCACCCCTCGATGCAAGGTCACGCTGACCTATGCGAAGCGTGATGCAGCTTAGAGCTGACATATGCAGAGTCAACCCGTACCGGACACGGGGACCCGGAGCGATTCTCATAGGGGAGCGTTTGCGATGATGAGTCGTTACGTACCTTCGCCCGTGAGGTGATTTCTTGAAGAAGGTGGCACTGCGTCCCTACGCACTGTTGCCTCGGCATTACGACGACCGGAAGGTCCTGGCCACCACGGTGGACGCGTGGGGCAGAGCCCTCTGGCTGCTCTGCCCTGACGCGGAGCTCGTACCGAACCCGTACGGAAAGGCGTGGCCGCGGCCCCGGGGCTACCCGTACGACGCGCTGGTCGTGATCAGCGACGCGGGAGACGTACAGGAACGTGTCCTGCACGGCGTGACGCTGTTGCCGCGGAACCTGGACGCCTTGCCCAACGGCCGGCTGGTGCTGCAGAGCCACGGGGCCGTGGGAGAGCGGAACGCGCAGATATACGGCCGTGACGGCCGGCGGCGGCGCGGTTTCGCCATGGGGCGTGCGATCGAGTTCATGATGGCGGACCGGCGGAACAACCTGTGGAGCGCCTATTTCGACGAAGGGGTCTACGCCGACCCCATCAGCGCCGCGGGCCTGGTCCGCTGGGACAGCGGGGGCAACCGCCTGTGGGGCTACACGGCCCCGCAGGGCGTCGAATACATCGACACCGTCTACGCCTTCAACGTCGCGGACACCGTGGCCTGGGCCACCTACTACCCCACGTTCCCCCTTCTCGAAGTGCGCGCCGACGGGCACGTCCGCCTGCGGAAGAACGCCGTGCGCAGCCCCGTGGGCATGGCCGTCCGGGACGATGAGATCCTCATGCTCGGCGGTGGTGCCGGCGGTCGCAGGGACCGGTTGCACCACTGCCGTATGACCGCCGGCGAAGTCCTCCTGACCGAGGAAGCGGAGCTCACCCTCCCCAACGGCGCCCCGCTCAAGCAGTACGCACGCCCTGTCGGCAGGGGAGAGAGCCTCTACCTGCGGGGTAAGTCCGTCAGGCAGTGGTACGTGCTGAACGTCCAGGACGAGGCCAGGGCTTGTTCAGGGAGACCGGCGGGATGACGGAGGCGGCGTTCAGATACGCGCGTTGAGGGTCATGAAGGACCGCCGCTCGATGAAGTGGTCGAAGGCCGGGCGCACGTCGGCTCCTGCGAGTTCCACCCCGCACATGTAGAGCTCGGGACGGCCGGACAGCAGCTCGAAGTCCCTCACGGCGTCCTCGAAGCGGCATATCACCCCCGGTTCGGATGCCGAATCGATCAGCAGCACGTGTTCGTGCAGGGCCATGGGCGTCTGCCGGGCCCATTCCACCGCCTCGTCGTCCGAGACGCCGTCCAGTGTGAGCGAGCGATGCGGGATCTCCCGCCAGTCGATGCCCGAACCGGCCCACGGAAGCGAGCAGAGGTACGCATCGAACCCGGCTGACAGCGACACCGGCCCCGCGTCCGCGCCGTGTTCGTCAAGCCAGGAGGAGATGTCGTCGATACGCATGCACAGAGGCTAGATCACGAGACGCTCGCGCCATGCCTCGGTACCGTTGCCTGTCGGCCGCACGACATGTGGTGTTGCGGCGAAGTGCCAGGCGAGCTCCGCGAGGGACCGGCGTTGTTTTCCGTCTATCGGAGGAATCTCAGGGGGGTACGGGACGGCTGCACCGGGGGACGTGCACGCTGTTCCGCGTGACGGGGTGGCGGAGATCAGGGTACGCGGTGATGCTGGCCACGGCTGCGGTGCTCACAGTGACGGGCGAGGCGGCGGCGGACGACGGCGGTGCGCATGCCGTAGTGGGCAACACGACGGTGAACGCGGTCCTGCACCGCCTGCCGGGTCTGCTGCCGCCCCACCCGCCCACGCACGCCAAGGTGAACGCCCTGGGAGGTGCCGCGCAGGCGGAAGTGACCGACAACGGTCAGGGATGCCTGGACGTCACGGCGCAGGTGCTCACGGTGGCAGCGGCGGAAGTGTGGCTGAAGTGCCGTAACACGCCGCCGCCGGCACCCCCGGCGCCGCCTGCTCCCGCGCCTCCGGCCCCCGCGCCT